>JBCDBC010000770.1:0-3594 GCA_039184535.1 Bacteroidota bacterium
TCGCCTATTCTTCCACGTAATTTCTCAGAAGAAAGACTACTTTGTGCTACAGCAAAAGGAATACCTTCCTCTGCTACTAATTCTATGACCTCTCCGGTCTCAAAGTCGTTTTCTATTTGGTGTACGCCTACTGCCAATAAGCTTTTCCCTTTCTGTAGGGCATAATAGGCCCCTGTATCTACGGTTATCCTACCGTGAACCAGACTTCCACTTGCCAACCACTTTTTCCGTGAAGAAAGCTGTTTTTGGCTGGGTAATCAGACAGTTCCAGTATTTCCATTAATGGCACTCTTTATACCATCTTCTTCTCGGGTTCCGAAAATCACCACCTTTATTCCCATTCTGGTAGCCATACGGGCAAAGGTGAGTTTCGAAATCATTCCTCCTAAGCCAGCTTTGGAGGTTTCCTTCCTGGCCCAGCCAAACACATTGGCATCTACCTCTTTCAGTTCCTTCACTAAATTTCCTTCAGCGTCTTCCAGGCCTGGTACAGAGGTCCCCAAAAGTAAGACCTCCGCATCTAAACCTACCGCCAATAGCGTAGCTAGTTCATCATTGTCAGAGAACTTAAGTTCCAGATCACTGACCACGTCATTCTCATTGGCAATAGGGATAATCCCTTCTCTCCACAAAAGGTGAATGGTTTCTCTAAGCTGAAGAAATTTCTTTCTGTCAGAAAAGTGCTGCCTTTCACAAAGACTTTGGGCTATAGGGATCTTATAAGGAGAAAAAAAGCCTTGGTATTTATTGATAAGAATAGGATTCCCAACGGCTGCTGCCGCCTTACGTTCGCCTATTTTACCCGAATAGTTATGGATAAAGGTTTTTCCAACTCCTACCGCGCCTGAAGAAACCAGGATAATGTGGTAAGCCTGATGTAGTTGAGCTATTTGTCTGACGAGATTTACGATGACTGGCTCATCCAGTGTCCCATCATCAAGGGTAATAGAAGAGGTCCCTATTTTCAGTACCAGAACAGGCTTAGTGATCCCTTTCATGAGTGGGGCTTACTCTCTTCTTTCTATCATGTCCCGCATTCTCCCGACAAGTGGGATGGCCCGTTCTTTCTCAAGATCCTTTACTACGTAGGTCATTTCGGCTTCCAACACCTCTTCAGAGGTATTTCTCATATAGATGGTCTGCTTAAGGGTAAAGCTCTTCTCCCCCATTCTTGCTAAATAGGTCTCAATATCCATGATGTCTCCTAGTCTGGCAGGCATCTTATAGTTTACGTTAGCCTTGACTAACAATAGTGCTAAGCCAAGCTCAAGGAACATACCCGACTCAAATAAGCCAAGAAAATGGTTCCAGCGTGCTTCTTCTAGTAACTCCATAAACTTGGCGTTACTTACTTGACCATATAGGTCCAGGATGTACCCACGAACAGTAATTTCCGTGAAAGACTTGGTGGGGGACTCAATCTCCATCTATCTAAATTTGAAACTTCTAAGTTACAAAACCATCTGTAGCTTTATCACAAAGCAACCAAAATTTTATAGGTCAGAGACTAATTTATAAAGACTTTAAAGAGAATTCCTTTTCATTTCCTTTTACAAAAGAAGTTCTCCGACAAAAATCAGGAATTCCTAATCACATTAAAATAAGATCTCTTATAAAACCCATTGGCAGTATCAGCAATATTGAGTACTTTTATACTTCCTACTACTAGCTACATCCATATGCATTAATATAGTTCTTTCCCAGCATTATGGGATGCACAAAATGCCCATATAAATGCCTATCGGTTTTTTAAACTTTACAAGCTTTGACCATTGGAGTGAAGCTCAAGGTATCAAGGGCGGGCCTCAATTCTGCTAGCAGAATTTTCTGGTATACTAGGTATACAATTTAAGGAAACAGGAGGATTACCGAAATACTATGGCAGCTCCATCTATTTCTATTTTGGGAGTTTATCAAACTCCTGGTATTTATGTGGGCTCTTTTCTTTTCCTTCAATAAACCATATGGTTTATCTAATCAGGTGATTGTTTGGTACTTTTCTATTCCAAAGTGGGGACTTTTTCGTATTTTTTCCCATTAAGGACTAGGAGTTAAATAAGCCACACACTATGAAACCTGTTATAGATTTTATCAAAACCCACTCAAATGTATTCCAATTCAGATTAAAATACGAAGAGAATGGGAACACCACTCCTTCTAATGAGATCCGTATTAAGGAAACGGATCTCATGAATGATAGTAACCTCAATGTTTTATGGGATTTCGGTGATGGACACTTCAGTACTGAAAGAACTCCTATACACACCTATACGATACCAGGAGATTATAGAGTGAAGGCTTATCTAGATTATGGCCAGTATGAAAATACTATTCATATTTCTGAACCAGTGGACTCACAACCGGAGCCAAGTGAAATACCGCCTTCTACAAGAGGATTCGAACCAGTGGACTCACAACCAGAACCAAGTGACATACCGCCTTCTACAAGAGGATTCGAACCAGTGGACTCACAGCCGGAGCCAAGTGATATGCCTCCTGCATCAAGAGGATTCGAACCAGTGGACTCACAGCCGGAACCAAGTGACATACCGCCTTCTACAAGAGGATTCGAACCAGTGGACTCACAGCCAGAACCAAGTGATATACCTCCTGCATCAAGAGGATTTGAACCAGTAGACTCACAGCCAGAACCAAGTGATATGCCTCCTGCATCAAGAGGATTCGAACCAGTAGACTCACAGCCAGAACCAAGTGATATACCTCCTGCATCAAGAGGATTCGAACCAGTGGACTCACAGCCAGAACCAAGTGATATGCCTCCTGCATCAAGAGGATTCGAACCAGTGGACTCACAGCCAGAACCAAGTGATATGCCTCCTGCATCAAGAAGTCTTAATAACAATGGGTTAGGTGTAGGCCCTCCTTCTTTCCCTGATTCTGCCAATGTATCTGTTATGAGAGGAAACGATTGGCAGTCTATACAAGGAGTAATTGCAAATCCTCCATCAATATTCTCTTCAGATTTAATTGAAGTTTCATTCCCAAAGTTTTCTACAAGTCAAACTCAAAGTATTGCCAAGATCTATATTCTTATAACCTTTAATAAGAATTTCAACAAAGACCATTATTTGGTTTTAAGCTTTAATGATCTAGCTAACACTCACAATGAATTACTTCTATCAAGAATTACTGATAGACTAGATGAAGTTAGATGGAAACCTTTGCTTGCTAGTGGAACGACAGCGATTTTTAGAGACAATATCATAGTAGACATTCAGGGAAGAGAGCATCTTCTATTAGAGTTTTGGACTACCGAAAGGGAAAAAGAAGAACTCAGTTTCTTAGTAGAAGTAGTTTCAAAAATTGAGAAAGCTAATTCAAGTTCATTGAATGCTGTACGCCATGATCACTTAATTGGGAGAATTAGCCTTAAATAAGTTATAATCTCTGAGAAGATATGTATTGCCAGACCTATGTACTTAACAAACAGAGCTTAATCAAACATACTCTCTGTTTGTCAATATTTCTTTCCTTAAGTTTTATACTAGTCGCTCAAGAAGCCTCTATTGCAAAAGGGAGATCTTTGATGGTATCTAATCCTGATAGTGCTATATACTTTTTTGAAAAAGCTCA
>JBCDBC010000771.1:0-3590 GCA_039184535.1 Bacteroidota bacterium
AGGAATCCTAAGCCTTCAACAAAAAAATCTTCCTAAAAACATAAGTGAAGAAGAACTCCAGCAAGAAGGTTTTGTTACCCTGGAGCATAGCATGGAGATTCTCTCCAAAATGAATGCTGATGCCGCCAGCATCATTGCCAAGGATGGGGAAGAGGTAGTAGGGTACTGCTTGGGAATGACCAAAACTTTCAGGGAAGTATTTCCCATTCTCATTCCTATGTTTGATGAGATAGATGGCATACAGTATGGAGGAGGAGGGCTGAAGGCGGTGAACTACATTATTTCCGGTCAGGTATGTATAGCAAAGGGATACAGGGGGCAAGGGCTGTTAAGTAGAATGTATGCACACTATCAGGAAGTATATAGAGAAAAATTTCCTTATCTGATTACCGAAATTTCTGCGAGAAATCCCAGGTCAATTAGGGCCCATGAGAAGGTAGGTTTTGAAGTGGTGCATACCTATACAGTAATTCATCCCAGACCAGAAGAGTGGGTGATTGTCCTCTGGGATTGGAATGCCTAATCTTTAAACGGTTTCTTTAGGGATTCTGGAGTTCCTCTACTTGCTGCTGAAGCTTATTTAGCAGGTAATTGACATTTTCCAACTGAGACTTTAATTCCTGATTTTCTGCCCTTAAAGCTTCAATTTCTTTTTCAACCTTAGTTTTGGCAGTATTCTTTTGAGGAGGTAAGCCCTCTTCGCTCTGGAAAATGAGGGTTTCTCCACTGAGTTGTTCTACTAACCTTATTACTCTGGCCATATCTACGTTTACTGCTTTTCCATTTTTTAGTGAGAAATAGGCCCAGGCGAGTTCCTCACTTGGACCCTCTGGGATGAGGGAGAAATTATGTGGAGATATAAGGGTTTTATTCCCTTTACCATCGATGGCGAAGAGTTCGTCTGCTAGGGCTATCAGACCTGCGTGTCCAGCAGGTGCTTTGGCTACATAGGTGTTACCATTCTTCAGGAAAAGTCCGTTTCTAAAGCCCAACACTAATTCATCGGTATTGGCTGTAACTTCAGTACCCAGGGCCATGCCTCTGGAGCCACTTACTGTGTTATTAAGCCCAAGACTAATACCATAATCCGACTTCATGGTATTTCCTTCTCCGAATATAAAGCTTCTGGACCCTATGAGCTTATTGGATTTGCCGAGAATGACAGATTCCCAAACAGCGGCTACCCCGTCTCCTAACTCATTGTCTGTACCTACCAAGAGATTACTGGAGGTACTTCCCGTTCCATTTAGGAAGTTATTAGTCCCTGCTACCAAGCTGGTAGTTCCATCTACAACATTATGTTTCCCAAAGACAGCTGAGCCTTCTCCCGATAAGGTGTCCTGGTTTCCTACCACCAGACTGTAACTGGAGGACACATAGTTTTCATATCCGCTTACTAAGGACGCTCTTGTATAACTCCCTC
This sequence comes from Bacteroidota bacterium, assembly GCA_039184535.1. Taxonomy (GTDB): domain Bacteria; phylum Bacteroidota; class Bacteroidia; order J057; family J057; genus JBCBKZ01. The sequence goes on from JBCDBC010000771.1 coordinate 1,424, forward strand.
CTATGCTGTTTTGGAATCCGAAGGCAGTATTCCAGGATTCCCCACCTACCTTATTCTCTTTTCCAGCAGCAAAGCTCGCAGGCGTATTTACTTCATTATTAAAGCCTGTGGAGAATGCTCCTTCTAATGCTGTAACAGTATTTCCCTTCCCCAGGGCTATGCCTTCATCTGTAACGTAATTAGCTGAACCAATCGCAGCGGCATTTTCGCCTTTAATGACATTATCTGTCCCAAAAGTTACGCTACTATTGCCGATGAGGGTATCATTATAGCCGAAAGAAAATGACTGATTTCCACTTAAGTAGGATTGCCAGCCTCCGGCAAAACTCATATTTCCCTCTACTATGGTATTGTTTTCTCCCATAATGATGTTGGAAGCCCCTGCATTATCGCTTAAGCTATTTTCCTTTCCACTTATAAAGCTTTCACTGGCATCAGAGCCTATGAAGTTCCCTAGTCCGATAGCCATAGATCTGTCTCCCAAAACGGAATCTCCCAGCCCAAGAGAAACGGCCAGATTATCCTCAGCATAGCTACTCCCTTGTTGGATCACATCCCCAAATCTGACTTTTCCATCATCTGTGTATATAGAATAATTGTTTTGAGCACTTCCACTCACGTCCATAATTCTCAACCCGTAGAGAGAATTCTGGGTGGAGAAGTTTTCATTGTGTTCCAGCCTCAGCATTTCTGCATTTTCTACAGTTTGGTGGTTACCTTCATCCTGATCTGAGATCAGCCTACTTTGCATCCCTATAAGATTAGCTATAGGCGGGCTGCCATTTTCGGCATTAATGTCTACCTGAGAAATGATCCCACTTAGATCTCCTTTGACTTCTACCCTGGAACCGCTTTGTAGGGAAACATGAGCATATAAGGCAGTGGGATTTGCAAAGCTTCCTGAAGCACTTTTTCCGGTATGGATATAGGCATTTACTCCTTCCGCTATTAGGCTATTCTCTCCGCTACCATTCTTTTCTATACCAGCCTTTAACCCTCTAAGGTAAGTTACTGATCCTTGATGATTAGCTTCCTCTCTGGCCTGGAGGTTTCCTCCTTCCAGATATTGAGTAGTACCATCCCCATCCCTAATACTGACCGCCCGTATACCAGTCAAATAGGTAATGCTGTCACTTAGGTTTTGGGTTTCCAATAGGAAGTTTCCCCCTATATAAGTCTCCCTGGGATTTACCTTATCATTTAGGTACAGACTCTGGTCCAGAGAAGATTTTAACAGGCTTAGCTGATGAGTGGCATCCCCCTGAAGCCTGATGTCATAATCTTCTTCTCTCACCCTGTGAAAATCTATATATCCGTTTACCACTGAGTTAATAGCCTCTTTTGACCGATAGAGTTCTATGCCTCCATCTGCCTTTAGCATGCTACCAGATAGCTTATTGTTATATTCTATACCTATTTCAGAGGAAGGACTTCCCCCATTAGGAAACCTATCAGAGTAGGCGGGAAGCACATGTATGGCTTTAGCCTCATCCGAGAAAGATAGACTTCCCAAACGTAGTCTACCCTTAGACGAAATCATAACGGTATCTCCTTGTTCAGCAGCCTCTGTGACATATATTCCATCCCGCCCTTCAATATCTGAGGACGTCCAAAGGGATTCACCCTGACCTATTCCAAGACTATCCTGGGGAACAGCATACAGTACTCCTTCTTCATCTGCTACGATCACTCTATTTGAATCATCAAAGGATTCATTTAAACCTTCCAGCCTTAGAGGAGAATTTTCAGATACTATATGAAGGGGATGGGACGGATCCGTATTCCCTATACCTATTCTCCCTTTATCCGTAAATACGAGTATACTTCCCTTAAGCAGGGCTCTTTTCTGAATAATATAGTTTTCCGTATCGTCATACACCCAATTCTCTAAGCCCCCCTTAAGCATACTAAGGGGCATATACCTGATGACACCTAAGGCTGGATCTACTGCAAGAAGAGTGGTGTCTGATTCAAGCTCATATAATTGGAGACTGTCTATTCTGACGGGATCTTTGACGCCTGGCCCTGTACTGGGGACCACGTGGAGCGTGTGGGTGGGTTCATAAGTACCCAGTCCGGTATTTTGACCGGTTAGCTCGGTAGTCAATGAGAATACTACACCAAATGATATGTATAGGAAATACTTTCCCATAGGTTAATAGGCTTG
>JBCDBC010000772.1:0-3587 GCA_039184535.1 Bacteroidota bacterium
TCATTTCTTTAGTCCGAATATTGACCATTTTTAACCAATTTGAATCTTTCTCCTCTTGCTGAAAAAGAACAGTTGAATCAGATAAAAACGTCATGGCACTTACTTTTTCCGAAACCAATGTGCCAAGTGATTTGGTTTGGGTATTGACTATCATGATTGAGTATTTATAGGGTAAAAGAAATGTCATTTCTTCCTTACTCTTCGTTGTGTCTTCCACATATCTACGGAATATCACTAACTCACCATTGGGGGAATATTCAGGGCTATCGATTCCACCTTCAGTGAAATCTGTCAGTGGTAAATACTTTTCAGTGTAGGTTTCGTATCCTATATATTCAGCCAGAAGTAAGCCTTTTTGATTAGACTTGACGAAATTCAACTTGTTTAAGTCAATTGAATATAAATTGACTGTTCCACTATGAGGTGAAAGAAAGGCAACTTCTCTACTATTATTCATTACCAACCAAGAATCATGTGACCCGCGAGTGATCATTGCCTTTTGCCCTGGTTTGAAATCGGTGATTTTCGTCTGTCCCAACGCAAAGGTTATTGAAACAGAGAAGATCATGAGAAGAATCGTGAACTTCATTTTCGATTTATTAGGGTTAATCTGAAATGTCAATTATTCCTATTATGCTTTTTTATCAGCATTTAAAATTGGATCATTGGGGTGGCTGAAATCAAGTCTGCTAACAGAAATGAGCCGTCTCTAAAATCAGGAACGGCTCATCATCTAATTAGTTGTTATCTAGCTAACTCTATTAAAAACTCTTCATCTGGACCAATCTATGCATATGGTATTCAGCGTCTCCCAGGGTTTACTCCCAAACGAACCTAATGTCCATTATCCACTCGTGACATGGGCTGTAACTCAGACAGTAATTTCCAGTCTTCATTAACAAACACCCAGGTGTCTCCAAAAACTTCTTTCCCATCATGGCCTCCAAAGAGTACTAGTCGGTTATTTTTTTCATCATAGATCATTTGTCCATGATTTCTAGCCTTAGGCCTGGAATTAGGTAGCATTTCCTTCCATCTCCTATCTGAGTAGCTAAACATTTTATCTTCCCTCTCTTGTCCATTCCAACCTCCAAACAATATTATGGACCTCAAATAAGGGTGATAGGCACTCGTTGGATTAAAAAGACCGTGAATTTCATTAGTAGGCAGTTGCTGCCATTGCCTGTTTGTCCATAGCCAGGTTTCTCCTTTTCCGTTTCCATACTGCCTGTCAATGGTACTCCCGCCGAATAAAATTACCTGCCTATTATTACTGTCATAAGCAAGTGAAACACCATGACGTTCAGTGGGTCCATCAGTAGAGCGTAATTCCCAATTATTTTCCTTAAAAACCCAGGTATCTCCTAGTTTTATAATATTACCATTTTCAATGGTATATCCTCCAAATAGGACTATTTCTTTGTTCACTTCATCATATACCATGGCAGCCTCAGCTCTAGGGCCTGGAGATGTACTACAATCCATTTTTTCCCATTGTCCATTTTTAAATTGCCAGGTATCGTTCAGGAGGTTATCTATAGTCAATTCCTCCCCAAATAATACCTTGCTGCCGCCAAAAAGCAATATTCTCTTTTCATTCTTCTGATAAGCTATAGAGCCGAACGTTCTTGCTGGAGGCTCTTTATCAGTGTCGACCTTTACCCACTCAGAGGCGTCCAGCCTCCAAAGATCAGACAACACCTTTTCATGATCTGCTCCACCAAAACAGTAAATCGTGGAATCATTAGGATCGTATGTCATCATATGGGCATTTCTGACACCCATTGATTCGAGCTCCTTAGCTTCGGTTCCGTGTTCTTTTTCACTCTCTCTTTCTGCACATGAAAAAACTGAAAGCAGCAATAAAATAATCAGATATTTATCCATTCTACTAAAGATATTAGATTATCCCCGGTTCTCTCAAATACGATTTAAAGCATTAAATATCCAGTTCTCCTCATAAAGAAATGAGTCATTTCTTATATCAGAAACGACTCATTCTTTTCTCCATCTTTATAGCTAGCTCTACTAGAAACCCTTTAGCTGGGCGAATCTATTCATATGGTAGTTGGCATCTCCCAGGGTTTGCTGGGCTACACGGGCACGCTTCATAAAGAAGCCGATTTCCTCATCATCTGTCATCCCGATTCCACCGAACATCTGGACAGCTTCATTGGTAACCAGTTGAGCTACCTGGCCGACTTTGGCTTTTGTTAGGCTGGCAATTTCTCTGATGTCCTTGCCTTCATCTATCATTTGAAGTCCTTTCAGGACGGTAGAAATACATAGCTCTAATTCGCAATACATATCCGCTGCTCTATGCTGCAGGGCCTGAAAGCTTCCTATGTTTACTCCAAACTGCTTACGCTCTTTCAGGTAGTTCATAGTCCTTTCAAAGGCTTCCTGAGTAAGTCCCAGCATTTCAGCAGACAGGCAGATTCTTCCAATATCCAAGGTCTTTTCCAGTATGGCTTTTCCTTCACCATCGGCTCCTAAAATAGCCTCAGCTGAAACCTGTACATTATCGAGTGTAACGGTAGCGGCGTTACGGCTATCCATCATGATGTGTCTTTCCACACTTACACCAGAAGCATCCGCGGGTAGGAGGAAGAGAGATAGACCTTTGTCAGTATTGGCGGAGACGATGAAGGTATTAGCTACGTGCCCGTCAAGCACAAACTTTTTGGTTCCACTCAGGGTATATCCTCCTCCAGAAGCTGTAGCTGAAGTGTTCACCTTCCAGGGTCTATGTGCATTGGATTCTTCTATAGCCAGGGCCATTAGGTGGCTTCCTTCTGCTATAGCAGGTAAGAGTGCAGCTTTTTGCTCATCACTTCCCCCTTGTAGTATAGCTGTAGTCCCCAGGACTGCGGAAGAGATGAGAGGAGAGGCGACCAGCATACGGCCGGTTTCTTCCAGTATCTGTCCCAGACCCACATACCCAAAGGCTAAGCCGCCCAGGTCTTCAGGAATGGTGAGGGAAGCCCAGCCCATCTCTGTCATGTCCCTCCATACAGACTTCTCAAAGCCTGTTTCATCACGGGTATCTCTTAGCTTTCTTAAGGACTCTACAGGAGAACGATCTTTTACATAGTCTTTGGCAGACTGTTTGAGCATTTGCTGCTCTTCATTTATGATAAGTGGCATGTTTTACCTTTGTAGTAGTTAGTTAATGTTGAATGATTGAGTTTTGAATAATTGAATAAGTTTCAGCTTACACTTAGTCTTAAACTTTAACTTAACCGTTATTTAGAGGGCAAGCCTATGATGCGCTTGGAGATGATGTTTAGCTGAACTTCAGACGTACCTCCTTCTATGGAGTTGGCCTTGGTTCTACACATGTCTCGGGCAAGCTTCCCTTCCTTGTACTCATCTCCCCAGCTAAGTCCATCGAACCCTTGGGCAGATAGCAGTAGCTCGAACCTACGCTTATTCAACTCTGAACCATAATATTTGTAGAAAGACGACTTGGCTCCGGGAGGAGATCCAGCTTTCGCCTCATCTGCGCCTCTTTCCAGTGTCATGTTGAAAGCGGTGGCGTCTATGAGGAATTGAGCGATGCCATTTCTCAGCACCATATCATCCAA
>JBCDBC010000773.1:0-3585 GCA_039184535.1 Bacteroidota bacterium
AGAGTGGATGATCATTTTGCTGAGGGAGACTCTACCTTACTGACTCCGGGTGATACGGGTATGGTACTAGGCTTGCCCGCAGGCAAGGAAGAAACACCTAAATCATTAGAAGAGATTCTTCAAGACTTAGACCAACTGGTAGGTCTAACCAGTATCAAGGCCAAAGTCAGAGAGTATGCTCAGTACCTTAACTTCTTGAAGATTAGAAAAGAGAAGGGCTTTCAGGAAGATCATTCTCTGGGACTTAATCTGGTATTCACAGGGAATCCCGGAACGGGCAAAACTACTGTGGCCAGGATGCTGGGGACTATTTACCACAAACTGGGCCTCCTCAGTAGAGGCCATGTGCATGAGGTAGATAGATCTGACATCATAGGAGAATACATAGGACAAACGGCCCCCAAAATGAAAGCAGCCATAGACATGGCCAGAGGGGGGATCCTATTCATAGATGAAGCTTACGCACTCGCCAGAACAGGTGATGATGCCAAGGACTATGGAAGGGAAGCTATTGAGATCCTCGTAAAAGAAATGTCCCAACCTAAAGGGGATCTGGCCGTCATAGTAGCTGGCTACCCTGAAGAAATGGACAACTTCCTGGGATCAAATCCAGGCCTTAAATCCCGATTCAATCTCAGCTTTAGCTTTGAAGACTATACGCCGGATGAGCTTATGGCCATTTCCGATTTCTGGTCCGTCAAAAAAGAGATTGTATTGAATGAGAATGCCAAAAGCTATCTGAGCAGAAAGCTCATGGAAGCTTACCGGTCCAGAGAAAAATCTTTTGGGAACGCGCGCTATGTGCAGACCCTAATAGATGAAGCCAACATGAACTTGGGGCTTAGAGTCATGAAAGCTGAGAAGCCAGAAGGACTTTCCAGAGAAGAGCTATCTACCATCAGAGAAGACGACCTCAGGCCTATATTTAGTGAGCAGGATAAGAGTAAAGTCAAGATCCCTGTAGACCAACAACTTCTATCAGAAGCTATGAGCGAGCTAAATAGTCTGATAGGTCTGGAACAGGTAAAAGCTGAGGTGACGGAGTTAGTAAAGCTGGTAAAATTCTACCAGGAAATAGGAAAAGATGTCCTTAATAGCTTCTCCTTACATACCATATTCTCCGGAAATCCAGGTACTGGAAAAACGACTGTCGCCAGAATTTTAGGAAAGATTTACCGTGCCCTCGGCTTACTGGAAAGAGGAGAGCTGGTAGAGTGCGACAGACAGGCGCTGGTCGCCGGATTCGTAGGCCAAACAGCCACTAAGACAGCAGAAATTATAGATAAAGCAAAAGGAAGCATCCTCTTCATAGATGAAGCTTACTCACTTTCTCAGGGAGGGGTCAATGACTTCGGGCGGGAAGCAGTAGAAACCCTGCTGAAAAGAATGGAAGACCTGAGAGGGGAAATCATTGTGATAGTAGCGGGCTATCCTGAGCCTATGAATAAGTTCCTGGAACTGAATCCGGGACTCAAATCCCGCTTTGACCGTAAGCTGGAGTTTGAGGATTATAAAGCAGAAGAATTGCAGGAGATAGCCTCAGTTATGCTGGCCAGAGAAGGCATCCTACCTGAGACGGATGCGCTTGAGCAAATAGGAAAGTATCTCATCTTCCTTCATCAACGGAAAAATAAATACTTCGGCAATGCGAGAGCCGTCAGGAAAGTGGTAGAAAAGGCCATCAAAAATCAACATCTCCGCCTGGCAACCTTAGAGGCAGGAGAAAGAAAGGATGATATGCTGAAAAGCCTTATTTTCGAGGACGTTTCAGAATTCCAGGCAGGAAATGATGCTTTGCTGGAATCTGAGCTTCAAAGAAAAGTAGGTTTTTAACCCATATACATGCCTGAACAGCTTCAGCTAGTAGAATGCCCACGTGATGCTATGCAGGGACTTCATAAGCAGGTCCCTACAGCCAAAAAGATCACCTATCTCAACCAGCTTTTGAAGGTGGGGTTTCATACCCTGGATTTCGGAAGCTTTGTTTCTCCCAAGGCTGTACCTCAAATGGCGGATACAGCAGAAGTAGTGGAAAAGCTGGATCTATCAGAAACAGATACAAAACTTCTGGCCATAGTCGCCAATCAGCGAGGAGCGGAAGCAGCCGTAACCTATGATCAGATCACTTATCTAGGTTACCCATTCTCTATTTCAGAAACCTTTCAGCAACGTAATACTCGTAGGTCTATTTCTGAATCTATCCCCTTGGTACAGGACATCTTAGCCCTCTGTGAAAAACATGGAAAGGAATTGGTTCTCTATATTTCTATGGGCTTTGGAAATCCCTATGGAGAAACATGGAGTCCGGAAATAGTAGAAGAATGGGCCGAAAAAATGATTTCCTGGGGTGTCAAGATCATCTCTCTGGCAGATACAGTAGGTAACGCACAGGAAGAAGATATTAGACTTCTTTTCAGGACTCTTCTCTCCTCACATACAGACATAGAGTGGGGCGCTCACTTTCATGCCACACCTTCGGAAAGAATCATGAAAATTACAGCTGCCTGGGAAGAAGGCTGTAGAAGATTTGACTCAGCTATGCTGGGTTTTGGAGGTTGTCCTTTTGCAGATGATGAATTGGTGGGTAATATAGCCACTGAAAGTCTGGTCCCTTTTTTGGAAGAAAGAGGAGCTAATACAGCTTTGAACAAAGAAGCCTTTCAGCAAGCTATGCACATGGCCAATGACATATTTCTTTAGTCCATGTACCTGACCCACATCCCCAACTGGCTGCAGAGCTGTTATCCCTCCTACCACTGGAGAATTCCCACCCAGGAAAAGGTGGTGTACCTGACCTTTGATGATGGCCCTACTGAAGAGGTTACGGAATGGACCCTGGACCAATTGGCCCAGTATGAAGCTAAGGCTACCTTCTTTGTCATTGGAAAAAATGTGCAGCAGCATCCTTCTATTCTCCAGGAAATCCTAAGTCAGGGACATGTAGTTGGGAACCATACTTTCACCCATAATAATGGCAGGCAAACAGCCACTGAAGACTACCTCCAGAGCATACAGCAAACCCAGGATATTTGTAAAAAGCATGGAGATATCACACCTACCCTTTTTCGTCCTCCTTACGGGAGAATGACCTGGGCTCAGATCCAAGAAGTGAAGAAGCAATTTCCCATTGTGATGATGGATGTGATCAGTGCGGATTTTGAATTACATAAAGAGGGAGAAGAATGTACCAAGCTTGTTTGTGAGTCTTCTCAAGAGGGTTCTATCATTCTCTTCCATGATAGTGTGAAAGCATTTCCCAGGCTTGAGAAAGCTTTACCTGATGTGCTTAGTCATTTTGCCCGGCTTGGATACCGATTTGAGTCAATTCCGGCACTGCCCTTAGGACGTGAATAAGCTCATTCATCATCATGGCAGTAGCCCCCCAAATCACATTTCCCTCAATCTTGAAAGAAGGTGCATTCAAGTATAACTGAGGTCGGACTTGTACATTGTACATCTGCCTGATGCTATCATCAAAGAAAGTATCTAGCCTGATCTCTATAATCTCATCTACTTCATCTGGCTGAGGGATGAAGTCAGGGCGTTCAGCTAAGAAACCCACTACGGGGTAGACCATAAAGTTAC
>JBCDBC010000774.1:0-3578 GCA_039184535.1 Bacteroidota bacterium
CCAGAATAGCAGATAAATTCAGCATAATAGTCCTTTTTATGTTATGTTAATGTATATCCAATCTCCTCTGTCAACTTGACATTACTTTTCACAAAGTTCCCCGTCCCAAACGCAATCTCTCTTCCTTTCTCATCAAAAAGAGTGGATTCCCCCACAAATAGATTTCTGGATTTGGACTTCACTTTTCCTTTTGCAGTGATCTTTCCCTGATTGGCGGGCCGTATCAGGTGGATGTTGAAGGAAGTAGTCAGTACAAATACATCTTTCACGATGGAGTTAACAGCAAAGAAGGCGGCATCATCCAGCAGCTTGAAGTATACAGAGCCGTGAATAGCTCCAAGGGCGTGGAAGTATTTGTCAGTAATAGTCAATTTGATCGTCGCTTCCTCTAATTTAATTTCGCATTCGGTAGTATCAAAAATTTTCGTATTCACATTTGCCTGTAAATACATGCGAGTAAGTTTTTGAAAGTGTGCTTCAGTCATATGATGAGGTTCAAGCGTAGTAGTTCATTCTCTCCTGTATCAAAAGCCACACAGGAATAAACATTTATCATTCACATTGTTTACTTCTCCTACTCATGATCCCCATGGATAACTTTTGGTCCCATACCTTCTTAAACATTCCTTCAATTTATTTCGTTTGGAATATAATTGTTTTACTGTATGAAACAGTTTCAACCCTAGTATCTCGAAAGGAAATGAACCGCTTATTTGTATTTCTACCCCTCTTTTCTCTTACTATTTGTCTTCATGGACAAATCCAGGTGGGCCAGGACATAGATGGTGAACTTTCTGGAGATTATTTTGGAAGATCTGTTTCCATATCTTCTGACGGAAGCCTGCTTGCAATAGGAGGTTCTCAAAATGATGGAAATGGGTTAAGCTCAGGGCACACTAGAGTGTATGAAGAAATTGCTGGGGTATGGACACAATTAGGGGCTGACATAGATGGAGAAGCTGCAGGTGACGCCTCTGGCCTAGCTGTTTCCCTGGCAGGTGATGGATCAAGTGTAGCTGTAGGGGCTTTCGGGAATGACCAAAATGGTCTTCAAGCTGGACATGTGAGAGTATTTACCTATCAGGGAGGCGCATGGATACAAAAAGGAGTTGACATAGATGGAGATGCAGCGGATGACTACTTTGGATGGAATGTGTGCTTATCAGAAGATGGTAGTAGACTCATAGTAGGCGCCCCTAACAATGATGGTGGAGGAGCTGATGCAGGACAGGCCAAAGTATATGAGTACGATGGGACTAACTGGGTACAGGTAGGAGCTGATATACAAGGAGCAGCAGTAGGGGATAAAGCAGGATGGGCAGTGTCCATTTCAGATGATGGAACAAGAATAGCGGTAGGAGCTACCGCCAATGATGATAATGGTCTTTCTTCAGGCCATGTGAGAATATTTGATGAGGTAGGGGGAAACTGGGTACAGGTAGGGGGGGATCTGGACGGAGAAGCTGCTGATGATCAGTTTGGCTTAGGAGTAGCCTTATCAGGAGATGGAAATAGGATAGCAGTAGGCGGCCATTTTAATAATGGAAACGGAAACAGATCCGGTCATGTGAGAGTATTTGAAGAGAATGCGGGTATCTGGACACAAATAGGAGCCGATATAGACGGGGAGAATGGAGGAGATCAATCTGGTAGAGCTGTAGCTATTTCTGAAGATGGAAGCAGAATAGCTATAGGTGCCTATCTAAACGATGGCAATGGAAATAGTTCAGGCCAAATCAGAATCTACGATGACCTTTCCGGAATCTGGACCCAAGTAGGGGTAGATATAGACGGAGAGGGAGCCATCTGCTATTTTGGTCATGAGGATGCTGTGGCCATGTCTGCTGATGGAGGTAGAGTAGCCGGAGGAGGTCCACTAAACAATAATATAGGATCAGCAAGAGTGTTTGAAATGAGTGTTATCCTGGCCCAACTTTCCCTATTTCAGGGAAAACAGGTAGAAAGTAACATAGAATTATTCTGGCAAGATGAGAATGAAATTGCCTTCCAAGCTTTCGAAATAGAAAGATCTATTAATGCTAGATCCTGGGAAAGCCTCGGGCAAGTAGGTGGTCAAGCTAATCAGCAGGAATACCTTTTCAGGGATACATCTCCAGAACTAGGGAGAAATTTCTATCGCTTAAAGATGATCGATCTTGATGGTTCCGTTTCTCTTTCAAATATCATTGAAGTCAACTTCGAACTAGCCTCCATTTTTGATATTTATCCTAACCCTTCAAACGGAACTTTTCAACTTAGCCTACCCTTTAGGCCTGAAGCTCCTGTTTCCTTATCTGCCACCAATTTGGCAGGCCAGAAGGTTATGGATATTACTGTTTCTCCTAATGAGATATCTAATCCTATCACGCTAAGGATTCCTACTAAAGGCTACTATATTATACGTGTAAACACCGGAAAAGAGATCCTAAGTAAGCGAATCCTAATAGAGTAAAAGTCCTCTTTTCCAATCATGCCTTTTTCAGCTTACCTTGCCATTCCAGCAGGATAGATATGGACTACTTCCCTACACTCTACACTGATAGGCTTATTCTCAGGAAAATGACGGTGGATGACATTCCTTCCTTACTGAAACATGTCAATAATCGGGCGATCACGGATGAAATCCTCAACTTTCCCTACCCTTATGAAGAACCACAAGCTGTATTTAGGATCAGCTATGTCCACCAGGGATTTAAGAAGAAGGAACGTTTTGTGTTTGCCATTACCACTAAGGAGCAGAAAGAGCTCATAGGAGAAATCAGCTTACACCTGGACCAGGCTCATAATCAATCCGAATTAGGTTATTGGGTGGGAGAGGATTTTTGGAAACAGGGCATAGCTACAGAGGCTGTAGAGAGAATTCTCCAGTTTGGATTTGAAGAATTAGGGCTGACTCAAATCTTTGCTACCCATAGAAATCAGAATGTAGCTTCCGAAAGAGTCCTTTTGAAGAATAACATGAGAAAAGGAAGCACTCCCCCCAATACAGTAAGCAGATACGAACTGACAAGGGAAGAGTACCTTAGGATCAACTGATCATTTGGTCTATTTCTGCTTGGGTAAGCGCCACTTTCATTTCCTTCACCTTTCCTCCTGAAACGTAGATGCCACTCTGGCTTTGAAACTCCTGATTGAAGGCGACCTGATAAATCAATCTTGCCCCTTTGTCTGCAGATTGAAAGAATAAGTTTCTGATCGGCAATAACCACTTGGGCATTCCACTTCCTTTGGTCATTTTAGTTTTATTAGAACCGGGATCTACAGATACTATTCGAAGGTTAGGAAATTCTTTTGCCAGCGCATTCATGAGAGCGACCAAGGCAGCCTTAGATTTTACATAAGACCCCATAAGCTTAACAAACTTGGTAGGTCTCTTAAGCTCCGCTATGTCTATATCTTTTTGGCTATGTAAATTGCTAGTAGCCGTACTTACTACAAATGGGGTTTCAGCCTTAGCCAGTATAGGGGTAAGGGCCTTCGTCAGTAGGTAAGGGGCTAAGGCATTTACTTCAAACTGCATCTCATTTCCCTGCTCTGAGTAGTAAGCTTGGTCGGTTAACAGTCCGGCATTATTAAAC
>JBCDBC010000775.1:0-3569 GCA_039184535.1 Bacteroidota bacterium
ACGGGTTGTTTGTTTTGTGTTGGGGTTTAAATCCTCATTACAAAACGTAATTACGTTAGCGTTAGCGAAGCTCCCCTGAAAGAGGCGTTACGAATTACGAATTACGAATTACGAATTGTTTATTGTGGATTGTTTCATACGAATCAGCTTGTACGTATCAAAGTTCTTGGAAGTAGGCGCACCATTCTCAAAACCGATAGAGCTGTACATCATGTGGCCTATTCCGTCTATGATTCCCCCCTCAATCTGGTTCATAGCACCTAGTGGATTCACCACTATGCCACAGTCTACTGCACACCAAACTTTTTTGATGACGGGCTTACTGTTGTCCATAACCACATCCACTACCTGAGCCACATAAGAATTATGGCAGTAGTAGGCAGAAACGCCGCGGTATATGCCTTCCTGCTTTTCATCCCACTTACATTTCTCACGAACCAACTTCAGTACACCTGCATATCTGGCGGGATCGTAGTCCATTTCTCCTTCTATGGGATCGTTAATGGCTCTATCGAACAGCTCCAGACGCATATCTATAGGATCTTTGCCCATAGCTTCCGCTACCTCATCCAGGAAGGACTGCTCAGCAGAGGCGGTAAAGTTGGAATGAGGCGCTCTCCAGGCACCTGTAGAAATGTTAGAGTCCAGGGAGTGGCTTTCTATCTGATAATTGTCGATTGTTCCTGCTGGGAACCGATGAGCAAACCATCCAACAGCGGATCCATGAATACCCACCCCGCGAACCGTATATCCTGTCAGCTTATTGTCTGCATCTATAGCCGCTCTATAAGTGGATTTGTAGCTCGGACGGTAGGTCCCTTGGCTCATGTCATCCTCACGAGTATACACCAGTTTGATGGGACTTGCGGCCTGTTTAGAAATCATGGCAGCTTCCATAACAAAATGGCCATACAGTCTGCGACCAAAGCCTCCTCCCATACGGGTCATCATGATGCTAATCTGGCTTTCTTCCATCCCCAGCATAGCCGCAAGGGTAGTTCTCGCAGGTTCTGGTGTCTGTATAGGTCCTTCTAGTATGGCTCTTTCCTCTGTAACATCTGCATAGAAGTTCATGGGCTCCATGGTGTTGTGAGGCAGGAAAGGGGCCTCATAGGTTCTTTCTATAATCTTAGCAGCAGTTGCAAAGGCTGAAGTCGGATTGCCATCCTTTCGGAGAGGCTTGGTAGACTGTCCTAGCAGCTTCAGCATTTCTTTCTCATGATCTTCCGTACTTTCCAGCTTGGTATCTACTTCCCACTCTATTTTTAGGGCCTTTTTGGCCTTCATCACATTCCAGGTATGATCTCCTAGAACCACCACTAACTCTCTAAAGGCACTAACATCTGACCACTGCTCTTTTTCTACTCCCTCCATAGTCTTAATGGTGATGACATCCTTGATACCGGGCATAGCCTTGGCATCTGTATCGTCCAAAGACTTTAGCTTCATCCCAAAAGCGGGTGGATGCTCTATCATGGCTATCAACATTCCCTCTTTCTGGATGTCCATGCCGTAGAGGGGCTGCCCAGTAACGATCTTAGGACCATCTACATTTTTAATGTCAGTCCCTATGATCTTAAAGTCTTTAACTTCTTTCAATTCTATCTCTTCCGGAACTTCCATGGTGGTTACCATAGCGGCTATTTCTCCATATCCAATGGACTTCCCGCTTGCTTTGTGATAAACTTTTCCGGCATCTGTGCTACAGTCGGAAGCGGGTACTTCCCACTGCTGAGCGGCAGCTTCTACCAACATTTTTCTGGCAGTAGCCCCTGCCATCCGTAAACTTTCCCATCCCTGCCTGATGGATTGGCTACCACCCGCCAACTGACGGGTATATTTCTCCGTATCTAGTCCTGCCTGCTCCACGATGACATCCTTCCAGTCTACATCTAACTCTTCAGCCACGATCATAGGCATGGACGTCTTCACTCCCTGCCCTATTTCCGGGTTGGGAGACATGATGGTTACCTTTCCATTATCAGCTATACTGAGGAAGGCATTTACGTTGAACCATTCTTTGGGTGCTGTTTCTACCGGAGTGGTAGTACAGGAGGTAAGCCAGTTAAATCCCAGCACCATCCCTCCTCCAGCTGCTGCAGATACTTTGATAAAGGATCTACGGTTAACTTTTATAGTAGCTTTCATTATTTCTGAGTGATTGTAAAAATGATTGGGAGAGAAAATGAAGGATTACATTTTTTCTGATGCCAGCTTAACAGCTTCCTTGATACGCGTGTAGGTACCACATCTACAAATGTTGCCGGTCATGGCTTGTTCTATCTCCTTATCTGTGGGTTTAGGATTCTGTTTCAATAATGCTGAAGCAGTCATAATCTGTCCAGCCTGGCAGTAACCACACTGCGCTACATCTATCTCTACCCAAGCTTCCTGCACTGGATGGGTTCCATCCTCAGACAGTCCTTCCACGGTAGTGATCTCTTGTCCCTGAACTGATTCTATAGAAATGGAGCAGGAACGTATGGCAGCTCCGTTTAAATGTACTGTACAGGCACCACATTGACCGATGCCGCAGCCAAACTTAGTTCCTACCATGTTCAGGCTGTCACGCAACACCCACAAAAGGGGTGTATCAGGTTGTACCTCAACCTGTTGGTCTTTTCCGTTAACGTTAATCGTGTAAGTAGCCATATCAATGTTCGTGTATAAGGAATATGATGTGAGAATTCAAATTCACACATATATTAATGACATTCCCGCATAGAATGAATCTTAATAAGGCTATTTTAGACCTGTTACCTTCTTTTTGGGACAAATTGTCTGAGGTAGGTCTCACTTTGGATCAGGGAGGCGATCCTGTTCTCCAAACTTCCCTCATAAGCGCGGTCTTCCACTTCCACACAAACTGGCCCTTGATAGCCCGTATCTGTAAGTACCGAGAAGAACTTTCCCCAGTCTACTTCCCCCAAACCGGGAAGCTTGGGACTATGATATTCCAGCGGAAACGCCATGATGCCTACCTCATCCAGTCTATGCTGGTCCAGACGTACGTCCTTGGCATGTACGTGAGAAAATTTATGTGAGAAATCTCTGATGGCTTTCAGGTAGTCCATATGCTGCCAGACCAGATGAGAGGGATCATAGTTCAGCCCAAAGTATTCACTATCTATAGCTTCAAACATCCTTTTCCAGACGGCAGGGCTGTGAGCCAGATTCTTCCCTCCCGGCCACTCATCAGCCGTAAAGGACATGGGACAGTTCTCTATGCCCACTTTTACCCCCAATTTCTCTGCATGGGAAATGATTCCGGGCCATACTTCCATAAAGTCAGGCCAATTCTCATCTACGGATTTTTTCCAGTCCCGCCCAATGAAGGTATTCATTCGGTAGATCTTCAAGTCAGCAGCAGCCTGAATGACCTTCTTGATATGTGCTACAGCTACCTCAGCTTCTTCCTTGACAGGGGTAAGAGGATTAGGATAATACCCCAGCCCACTGATTTGGACGCCGGTTTCTTCTACGAGTGTGTGGATCTCCTGAATCTTGGCATCATTTAGGGAGGATACATCTATATGAGTTACCCCTGCATACCTCCTTTCTGCCTTACC
>JBCDBC010000776.1:0-3566 GCA_039184535.1 Bacteroidota bacterium
CACCCTGACACAAAAGTAAAAGTAGTCATGTCTCTCTCCATTTAAGACAGCATCTATGGAAGGAATGGAAGGTGTGCATATAGGTCCAGGAGGTACTCCTTTATACTTATAGGTGTTGTAAGGATGGTCATACGCTAAATGAGAATTTAACACTCTTTTGATGGTAAAATCCTGATGCGCAAATCTCACTGTAGGATCTGCTTGCAAAAGCATTCCCGTGCGGATTCTGTTCAGGTATACGCCCGCCATAGTGGCTTTCTCATCAGTCTTATTGGTCTCTTCCTCTACTATGGAAGCCAGGGTCATTACTTCCATGCGGGTAAGGCCCCAGTTAGTTCTTCGCTGGTTTCTATCATTCTTATCCCAGAAAGCTCTATACTCTTTGTACATTCTGTCTACAAAGGCTTGTGGGGAGACATTCCAGTACAGCTCGTAGGTATTTGGAACCAGGATGCCCATGACGGTTTCCTTAGTAAGTCCCATGGTCTTCAGATACTCCTCATCATTTAGCGTCTGCATGAGGGCCGTTTTAGTCATCTCCAGGTTCTCAGCAGTATGGACAGCAAAATCCTCCAGAGACCTAAACTTATTAAAGGTAAATCTCATGGGAGTCTGCTTACCAGACCTAAGTAGGGTTACCAGCTCACGGGTACTCATCCCATCTTCCAAGATATACCTGCCCGGATACACATGATTCGGGTAATTCATCTTTTCCGCCACCCAGTGAAATGCTTTAGCATTTTTAATTCTCTTTTCTGCCAGAAGTTTTTCTCCTACGGTTACATAGTCAGAACCAGTAGGGATATAAAATGCGGCTTCTTCCGCATCTTCTATTACTACATTAGATGAGAATACGCGCTGGTAGTAAGAAAGTGCCACCAAAGCCCCTATGGCAATGGCACCTATAATGATAAATTTAAAGGGTCCCTTCATGTCAAGAGTTTCTTCAATTTAACCGGAGGGTCTGTATATTTTCTGCCCTCCAAAATATACGACAGATGACGAATTAAGGTACAGAATGTATGCCGAACCTACAGTATTTAATCTGTAGATTTATCAAAAATCCTGAATTATATGAAAGAACGTCTGGAAGAAGCTCCAAAGTTTAAGCAGTGGAAAGCCAAGCTCCAACAAAACGGCCTAACAGTAAATGGAATTGAAGAAGTATATACTCGACATCGCTATAATGGGGAAGTTCTATTCTCCCTGGTTCTTCTGGATGCACAAGTACCGGAAGGAGGAAAGATCCCTCCTCTATGCCTGATAAAGGGTCAGGTGGTGTCTATTCTCATCTGTCTGATAGACGAGCAAACGGAAGAAAGATTCCTCCTTATGGTAAGCCAAAGACGTATATGTGATGGAGGGCTTATTTATGAGCATGTGGCAGGCATGGTAGATGGAGAGGATGATCCTAAAATGGTAGCTATCAGAGAGGCAGAAGAAGAAGCGGGAATAAAGCTGGATCCAGAAGAAGTGATCAGCTTACATAAAGAAGGATTTTTTCCCTCTAGCGGTACCTGTGATGAAGAGATCTTCTTCTTCTTTACGGAGCTACGAATGTCCAGGGAAGATATCATGAAATACGACGCCAATAAGTTAGGGATGGTATATGAGCACGAGCTAACTTTTACGCACATTCTCAGCATACCAGAAGCTATGAAAAAAACCCGCAACACTAATGGGCTCTTAAATATCTACCTATATGCAGACCATGTAGGAATTACGGTATAAAAAAAGGGGGCCTTAAGCCCCCTGCATCTATTCTTCATGAGAATTCCTTTCTCATTATCCATTCATGGATAAGAGAAACTCCTCATTACTAGCTGTGTTATTCATTCTCTCACGTAAGAATTCCATTCCCTCTACAGGGTTCATGTCAGCCATGAACTTCCTCAGTACCCAAATACGGCTGATGTCCGCAGGATCCATGAGAAGGTCTTCTCTACGTGTGCCAGAAGCCATCACATCTATGGCAGGATTTACTCTTCTATTGGCCAGTCTACGATCAAGCTGAAGCTCCATGTTACCGGTACCCTTAAATTCTTCAAAGATTACCTCATCCATTTTACTTCCAGTTTCAATCAAGGCTGTAGCCAGTATAGTCAGTGAGCCACCAAACTCAATGTTTCTGGCTGCACCAAAGAAACGCTTAGGCTTGTGCAGGGCATTAGCATCTACCCCACCGGAAAGAATCTTACCAGAAGCAGGCATACATGTGTTATGCGCTCTTGCCAGACGTGTGATAGAATCCAGTAGGATCACTACATCATGTCCGCACTCTACCATTCTCTTAGCTTTCTCCAGAACGATCTTGGCTACCTGTACATGACGCTCAGCTGGCTCATCAAAGGTAGAGGCGATAACCTCTGCATTTACGTTACGGGCCATATCTGTAACTTCCTCAGGACGTTCATCCACGAGAAGGATAATCAGGTAAGCTTCTGGATGCTGAGCGGCTATGGCGTTAGCTACTTTCTGTAAGAGAATGGTCTTACCCGTTTTAGGCTGGGCTACGATCAATCCACGCTGACCCTTACCTATAGGCGAGAACAGGTCTATGATTCTCAGAGAAAGATCGTTTCCTCCCTTATCATCTGATAGCACAAATTTCTCATCAGGGAAAAGAGGGGTAAGATGATCAAAGTAGATTCTATCTCTCACTTCTTCCGGTGTACGTCCGTTAATGCTCTCTACTTTTAGCAGGGCAAAATAACGTTCTCCCTCTTTAGGTGGTCTGATCTGACCAAAGACAGTATCACCTGTTTTCAACCCAAATAGTTTTATTTGAGATGGAGACACATAAATGTCATCTGGTGATGGTAAATAGTTATATTCTGATGATCTGAGGAAACCATATCCTTCAGGAATTACTTCTAGAACTCCCTGATTACTGATTACTCCGTCAAAATCATCTGTAGTACTTTCTTCTCTATGTTGGTCGTTCCTTCCTTCTGAGGATTTAGAAGGCATCTTTTTCTTACGACCGCCTTTTCTAGGCTTAGGCTCTTTGTCCTGAACGGGTTCTTCTGAAGCAGCAGCTACAGGTGCCACTTCTACTCCATTAGATTCTTCAGGAGCTACCTCTGCTACGGGTTCTGCTTTTACTTCCTCCTTAGGAGCCTCTTCTTCTTTTTTCTTACTTCTTGGGGTTGTTTTGCGTTTGCGGGCTGGTTTAGCTTTAGGTTTCTTTTCTTCCTCCGCAGCTTTTCCTCCGTCAGCATTATCAGTTTTGATTTCTGCCAGTTCGGTCTCTGACATAACAGCTTGCTTGTCCAGGATTTTGAAGATTAAATCCTGCTTAGCCATTTTTTCGAATTCCCTAATCCCCAATTTTTTAGCGATCTCCTGCAATTCAGAGAGATCGTTATTATTCAATTCAATTATATCGTACATGGATATGTGATATGATGTTTTTTAGAATGAATCTATGATTTGAAAATACATCATCTGAGCAGATGACGGTAGATGTTTAGTTTGAATGTTATCGTGAAAAGCTAAAGAAGGCTATTTAGCGAAGGACTGATTATGCTACAAATGAAGAAAACTATTGTCAGTTTTCCAAAAAA
>JBCDBC010000777.1:0-3565 GCA_039184535.1 Bacteroidota bacterium
AATAGTGGCCTATCCAGAAAGGGGGGTACGTCTGAAGATTTGGAGAAAAGCTACTCTGTTCTATTTATTGATGAGAATTATATAGACACGTATGAAATTCCCATAAAAGCTGGAAGCACCTTTACCACCCAGGATGCCCAAAAGAACTGGGATGCTGATAAAATTATCCTGAATGAATCTGCGAGGAAACAGCTGGGATTTTCCAGTCCTGAAGAGGCCGTAGGAGAAAACCTAAGCTGGGGAGAGTATGGAGAATGGGAAGTGCTGGCCATTCTGGAAGATTACCACCACAATTCTCTTAAATATGAGATCAAGCCTATGATTTTCCTACCTGGAAGAAATAGTGGGTACTTTACCCTTGAGGTAGAAACCAGTGAATTTCAGGCAAAAATGGAGGAGCTAGAGGCATTGTATATGAAGGCCTTCCCAGGAAACCCTTTTCAATATGAGTTCCTGGATGAAACTTTTGCCAGGCAGTATGAAGCCGAACAAAGACTCGGAAGCTTGTTTACCAAAGCCTCCCTGCTAGCCATTTTTATTTCTGCCTTAGGCTTATTTGGACTGGTCAGTTTCATTGCTCGTCAGAGAACCAAGGAAATTGGGATAAGAAAAATTTTAGGGGCTTCCGTCCAAAACATTGTTGGCTTGTTCTCACAAGATTTTCTGAAGCTAGTAGGGATTGCCATCCTCATAGCTTCTCCCATAGCCTGGTACATTGCCAATAATTGGCTGAAAAACTTTGCCTATAGGGTGGACATTGAATGGTGGGTGTTTTTGCTTGCTGGCCTGATTGCTGTCATCATCGCAGCTGGTACGGTAGGTGTACAGAGCATGAAAGCAGCTATGGCCAACCCGGTAGATTCATTAAGGAGCGAATAAGGGTGTTATACCCTATAATCTGTTTTACCATGATAAAGACACAGTTACTCATCGCATTCAGACAACTGCTGAAAAATAGAACTTCAGCCCTGATCAACATTGTGGGCCTTGCCCTTGGGCTGGCAGCCTTTATCTTGATTCTGGGCTATGTGGCTTTTGAATGGAGTTACAACCAGATGTGTGAGAAAGGTGACCGAGTATTCCGTATGGTAGCCGCCGAAACCGGTACAGAGGATTACTACACCGGCCTACCTCCTGGTTACGGACCCTTCATTGAGTCTCAATTCCCCTTTGTGGAACAGGCAGCCAGAGTATTATTAGGAGTAGGAGATGGCGTATTAGGGGTCCAGGATGAGTATGGTGAGAAGTTTTTTAGAGAAATCTACACAGCTTATATAGACCCCTCTTTTTTCTCTATGATGAGTGTAGATGCTGAGCAGGGAGACTTGAATCTTTCTGGTCCTAATACTGCTATCATCAGCAGGTCTGTAGCTGAAAAATACTATGGGGATACAGATGTGGTAGGAAAACGTTTCAGTTTGAGTAATCAATTTGGCACACAAGACTATCTGGTCAAGGGGGTGATCTCAGACCCTCCCATGAATTCAGATATCCCAACCAATATATACCTCTCCATAGAAACCCTTTCTACCGATGAAGGTAGAGATGGAAACGACTGGGCAGACCCTAGTGGATTTGACAATGGCTTTGCAGGAATACTAGTAGAATTATCTGATCCTTCCATGGTGGCTACTTTCCATGAAAAGGTAAACGAGTGGATAGTGGAGAATAGATCCGGTGAAAATGTAACCATAACCCTACAGGCTATACAGGATATTCATATGGGGACTTCCCTAAATGATCCTCTACCTACTTTTGGGAATAGGAAGCTGGCTACCTTCCTCTTCATTGTAGCCATGCTCATTCTTGCCATCGCCTGGTTTAACTATATCAATCTTTCTACTGCCCAGTCTCTCCAAAGAGCTAAGGAAGTAGGGATAAGAAAAGTAGTGGGAGCTACCAGAAATCAACTGGTTCTCCATTACTTGCTGGAAACCCTGGTGCTAACCGTTCTAGCCTCTATCATGGCTGCCCTTATCATTCCATTAATACAGCCTGCTTTTAATCAGCTTATAGACGGACAAACAGATTATGGAGTATTCTTTAGGAGTTCTTTTTTCTGGATAGGATTATTCACAATTCTGGCAGGAACGCTTTTCTCAGGCGCTTACGTAGCTTTTGGATTAAGTGCCTATATGCCCACTGAAATTTTACAAGGAAGATTTATTAGTTCAGCCAGAGGAGTTTGGGTCAGAAAAGGGCTGGTGGTTTCTCAGTTTGTCATATCTATCGCCTTGATCACCTGTACGCTCATCCTTTCTCAGCAATTAAGCCTGCTGAACAGAAGAGACATGGGATTAGCTACTGATCAGAGGGTAGCCATTGAAGGCCCTGACGTTACCAGTGAGAAATTTGTCCAGCAACGTCAATGGTTCAGAGACCAACTGGAAAGACTGCCTTTTGTCAAGAAATACAGTGCTTCCGGTAACCTTCCTGGCAAAGGCTACAACTTCTCTGCGGTCGGATTTGCGCGTGAAGATGGCCCAAAAGAGGATGAAGATAAGAGCTATAGCATGTTCTTCATAGATGAAAACTTTGTGGATACCTATGAGATCAATCTGCTAGATGGGCGAACATTTACCACCCAGGAAGTTATCAAGAATTGGGGGGCAGAGAAAATGCTGCTAAATGAGTCGGCCCTAAAGCAAATGGGCTTTAACGAACCTTCAGAAGCACTAGGAGAACTGGTTAAGTGGGGAGAATTTGGAAGATGGGAAATCATAGGTGTGGTACAGGACTACCACCACTATTCTTTGAAATACCAGATAAACCCCATGATCTTTCTCCCTGGAAGAAACAGTGGATACTTTACTATGGAGATGGAAATGGACAATTTCTCTGATAACATGAGCCAACTGGAAGAACTATATACGGAGGCATTTCCTGGTAATCCTTTCCAGTATGAGTTCCTGGATGAAACCTTTGCTCAACAATATGAGTCTGAGCAGAGACTGGGTAAGCTATTTACCAACGCCTCCCTGCTAGCCATTTTCATTTCTGCCTTGGGACTGTTTGGCCTGGTTTCCTTCATAGCGCGTCAACGCACCAAAGAAATTGGCATCAGGAAGATTTTAGGTGCCTCCGTACAAAATATTGTTACCTTATTCTCTCAGGATTTTCTCAAACTGGTCGCTATCGCCATTATCATTGCTTCCCCTATCGCATGGTACATAGCCAATAATTGGTTGGAGAACTTTGCTTACAGGGTAGACATAGAGTGGTGGGTATTTCTACTTGCCGGTTTCATCGCGGTGATCATAGCTGCAGGAACGGTAGGTGTACAAAGTATGAAAGCGGCCATGGCCAATCCTGTGGATTCTTTAAGAAACGAATAAACACCTCTAAAGACCATCCCGTCATGCTAAGAACCTGGTTAAAGATAGGGCTCAGGTCCCTCCTGAGGAATAAGGGAACGATCGAACCCAATCCTTGAGCCTCCCAAACATGATCTTGACCCGGTTGCGGCGGTTGTAACGACGGTTGTCATGTTTGACTGGCGTCTTGCGGTGCTTGCGGCCGGGGATACAGGCGCGTATCCCTTTGTCGTTCAGTGCTTCTCTGATCC
>JBCDBC010000778.1:0-3563 GCA_039184535.1 Bacteroidota bacterium
CTGACGTATGAATTCAAGAAAAAATAGATGAAAAGCATGTTGGAATTCTACTTAATTAGCATGCTATCTGATAAGGGAAAAATGAACTTATAAACACGCAATCAAATTCTTAACATACTCGCATAAACATTAACATTATGAAAAACTGTTTTACGCTCTTACTTGCCCTCTTCTTGATGGTTTCTGTGAGCCAGGCTCAGGAAAGGTATACATCAGAAGTATATACTAATGACCAGATCAAGGTTACTTCCGATGTCCAATTTGCTACCAACGCTACTATATTTCCACTTCTTTTTGATCCGAATGTATCGGAATTTGTGCCTGAGGACTTATTCATGGATGTGTATGAGCCAGATCCAAGTGTTGATACGTTAACTGATCGTCCTATGGTATTAGTAGTCCATGGTGGGGATGCACTTCCAAGAATTGTCAACAATGCCTGTTATGGAGATAAGACAGATTCGGTTACGGTTACTACAGCACTCAAGCTGGCCAGAATGGGATATGTGGCCGTAGCACCTAACTATCGTCTCGGGTGGAATCCATTAGCCACTAATGGGGATGACTTCCTAGATGGACTAGTAGATGCCTCTGTAAGAATCCAGCAGGATTTAAGAGCTGCTGCCAGATACCTGAGAAAAGATATAGCTGAGGATGGAAATACCTTTGGAATTGATACTGACAGATTCACTATCTGGGGTACAGCTTCCAGTGCAGGTACTTATTCTGGATTCACAGCTTACATAAATGAAGTAGAAGAATTACAGACACCTACTTTCTTCGTAACAGATGAGGATGGGAATGTTCGTCTTACCTTTGATGAAGATCAGGCAGGTAATATAGAAGGAACTGTAGTTGGGATGCTACCTAATGGAGATACTACTAACTATATAAATACACCCGGATATTCATCCGCTTTCCAAATTGCGGCCTTAGGTTCAGGTATTTCCCTTGACCCAGGAGTAGTAGATCCGGATGAACCAGCTATGATCATGTTTGGAAATCCTAATAGCCCTGTAACTCAGTTCCCTGAAGGTCCCATTCAGTTACCTACCACAGGACAGGTTGTGGCATTTGCACAGCTTTCTCAAGGACTGATCAAAGAAGCTGTGGAAGTAGGGGTAAATGATGCATGGATTGCCACTGACTTTACAGATGCTATTTCTGTGGCGGTAGCAGCAGATACTAATTTTGGAGCAGTAGAGGGTTGGTTACCACTGTATGGAGACCCGGATAATGAGTATCCTTGGGTACACTGGGATACAGTTAATTGTTCTGCAAGTGATTTGACTTTTGACGTACTACCTGAAATGGATCCAACTATCGCCATTGCACAGATTGATACAATGGCTGCTTACTTTGGTGTACGCGCTTGTGTTACTTTCGGGCTGAATTGCCCAAGCGTAACTACAGTAAGCATAAAGGATAACCTACTGGCTGATAATGTAGTTACTATGGCTCCAAACCCAACAAACGGCTCTCTCTTACTTTCTACTAACAGAGGACAAAGAATGGAGACAATAGATATTTTCAATATCAACGGTCAGTTAGTTCAGCATCATGAAGTGGGAAGCGCTACCTTCGAAAAAGCGAACATGGGCCTTGCATCAGGATTCTATTCTGTCGTGGTAAGGCTGAGAGAAGGAGTGAGTATTAAGAAATTGGTGATTACTGAATAAGGCTTCCTCGTAAGCCAATATTCATTAGCTATAAAGCAAAGTTGCCTGTGGATTTCTGATCTGCAGGTAACTTTTTTGGTTTAGGATTCATAAGTAAGTAGATAGAAGTAAAGTATAACTCCTTTCTAGTAGAGTAGGTGGAAGTACCCGGCATTTGTATTCCCATCTTTTTACTCGGCCATTCTGACTTCCCCCCCTTATCCAGGACTCCTTTGAGCACCTGATCTTAACTTTTCAACCAAAAAAAAAGAACAGACCATGAACCCTAAACTTAACATTCTTTTTGCCATCTTAATATGGCCCTCAACTTTTGCTGTGGGCCAAACAGATTCCCTTTCTCTAAGCCAGGAAGAAATCAATAAGGAAATTGCCAGAAATTTTTACGAAGACCTTTGGTTTAATAATAGGACGGAAAACTACGACAAATATGTAGCTGAGACCTATATAGTCCATGATACAGGAGATAGAAAAAATGCAGAAGAGCCGGCCGTAGAACAGAAGGAAATAGCAGATTTATTCTGGGAGAATGGAGAACTCGAGTGTGAGTTTGATTATCAGATAGCTGAGGGTGATCTGGTAGCTACCAGATGGATAGCTGGCTATGAACCTAAGACTATTCTGGGTAATATTCTTATAGGTAAAAAGCCTTTACCCATCATCAATGTATTCAGAATTAAAGATGGGAAAATAGTAGAGATATGGAACCACAGGCATGATATAGATACTAATCAGACCATTACCTTTACTTTTCAAGGGTTTCTCCTTGGCTTACTTGTAGCCTTAATCCCTACCATTTGGGCTATCAGATTGAGAAGAAAACTAAAGAACGCCTAATGAAACTAGCTAAATCACTCTGGTCCCTGGGGGCCCTTCTGATCAATGTTACCATTGGGTTTTACATCTACCTCATGAACCAAACGCCTACAGATCTTGGGGAGAAACTAGCGTTCATTAATGAGAATTGGGCATCCTTTGGGGGACATTGGAAAGTGGAATTTCTCTTTATGACCATGATTGCCATAGGTGCGGTTTACTTTGCTACCTCTTTGAAAAAGGTTAGCTGGTCTATTATCTCCGTTGGGCAGTTAATTATTCTCCTGACCTATCCTATAATGCTGGGAGGATACCGGAATCCGCCTCCAGAGATTTTTCAGATGGACAATGAAATGGCCACTATAGTATTTCTATTTGGGAACCTGATTTTTTTGGTGGCTTGCTACATCTTTATGGGACGGAAATACGCTTTAAGGCCTGGATTAAGTACGCAGTCTTAGCTGTCATCATTATTGTAACTACAGCCTTTGGTCTCGCCTACGTAGAAGTAATAACCTGAAAGCCATGATTACGGGTCCACTGGCTAACCTGATGTACCTCTTCAATGCCTAGTACGGCTGGAAAATGATTTCTTAACGCTATATGTGAAAAGGAAAAGAGTGAATCTTTTCCTTTTCACCGGTTTATGATGACTTTTCTTTTTTGAGTGTGAGTAGAGGAATACCTTATCTCAGTAATTCCCCACTTAGCTTCTTTTCCCCTCCAATCCTGGATATGGTAAGAATCCCATTTCTTGATTTTTATCAAGAGAAGGGGCCAATCCATGTGTTATGTTTGACTTATTAGACTCTAGAGAGGTTAACTATTCTCTGTGAAGGATTCCCAAGGCGAAGGAGATAAGATCACATCCTCTTGGAGTAGACCCTAAGTTTTACATTAACACTATACCTATTATGAATCATTCTTACCAGATGATTAAGTATGCTAAAAGTGATGCTATTGCTACCATCACACTTAATCGCCCCGAAAAGTATAATACCATCAGGCTAGAGATGCTTGAGGAAATGGATAGCGCCCTCAGAGATGCCAACAGAGACGCAAAAATCAAAG
>JBCDBC010000779.1:0-3562 GCA_039184535.1 Bacteroidota bacterium
AATCCCTACAGATATGGGAGAAGAGAATGAGGAAGAGTGGAACCTCATCAGACAAGCCATAGAGTTAGCCTGTGAGAAATTAATCTCCAGCAGAAAAGATGAGGGAGAAGCTCTTAACAAAGATCTGACTTTCCATGTGGATTCCATCGGTTCTTCTCTGGAGAAAGTCGTAGCGTTGGCTCCCAAGAGGATAGAAAGAGTGAGAGAAAGGGTAGAGAAATCCCTGGACGATATCCGCGATAAAGTGGAAGTAGATCCTAACCGTTTTGAGCAGGAGCTTATCTTCTACCTCGAAAAGCTGGACATCAATGAGGAGATCGTTCGTCTGGGTCAGCACCTCAAATACTTCAAGGAGATACAGGAAGCCCCCAAAAGTAACGGTAAAAAGCTGCAGTTCCTCTCTCAGGAGATGGGCCGCGAAATCAATACCATAGGCTCCAAAGCCAATGACGCTGAGATCCAGCGCCTTGTCGTCAACATGAAAAACGACCTGGAAAAGATCAAGGAGCAGGTGCTGAATATTGTATAATGTAAAATCCCCTCTTGATACTTTCTCATACCGCTGAGCTTGCAGTGTATGGGCAGAAGAGTCAGCCGGGATCTCCCAAACCTTTCCCCACCAACCGTAAGGATAATGCATGCATTGTCCCAACCTTTCGCTTTCATTAGCTTATTATTATTAACCCACCTCTCACTCTCTTCCCAAGAGGAGAAAGTCTCCGCGCCAGGCCTCAGTAGGGGCAAAACATCTTTTGCCCAGCCTTCTAAGTGCAGCTTCTATAAATAAGAACCTAAGCTCCGTAGGAGCGCTATTTCGGTAGAAAATTCCCATACACATCATCAGCCTCGTAGAGGCGACATCTGTAGCTGTAATAGATTTTACCCCCAAAGGGATTCCTCCAATTACATCAATTTTTCTACCAAGTTTTCAGCCCAACGGGCTTAATAAAGACAGGTCATTCTTTTAGGGAAAACATGTTCCGTAGGGGCAAAAAATCTTTTACCCAGCCTTCTGATTACAGCTTCCAAAAGGGTTGAGGACGAAAGATTTTTCATCCCTACATACGATCTGTGAATAAATTCCTCCTACCTCACATACTCCTCCATATAGGCATAAGGCTCTGTAAATTCACCCTTCCAGAGGATAGTAGCTTTACGCAAAGCAGGGGGTAATCCTGCCTCCACTATGTCATCTGCAGAAAGGTCGGCTTCTAATAGCTTGGTAAATAACGGTGCCAATTCTTTGCTGAACTGAGTGGAGGCATCAGCTGGAAATTCACAGGGAAGGTTAGTGACGGCCATGACGGCTATTCCTTCTCCTTCAAATCCATCTGAAGACCCCTGGCTGGCAGGATTATAGATATAGACCGGATTGTCTATCCAGGTTTCTTTGGAGAATTGGATGGCGCCTTCTGGATCACAGGTGATATCACCTATGACTTGAAGGGTTTTGTGCTGAGCATACCATGCCTTGGTATCTTCTCTCGTAAGCAAACGCGGATATTTCGGAGACCAGATGATGCAGTTGAGCATCATACTCACATAAGGAAATACCTGATCCAGGTTGGATTCAAAATTCTCCGGCTCTTTTAAGTAGAGAGAAAAGACCTCCTGATCCGTCATTTCTTTCCCTTTATAAGAGCTCCCCTCTTTGAATCTGTACATCTGTGGGATGTCTAGCACCAGCTTGTATACCTTCCTCCTATCTCCATGCTCGAAGGTGTGAACCAGTTGGTCCAGGGTGATGGCTTCTACGGGTAACAGGTCGAAGATCTCCTGACCACCTGTACTGGTCTTTCCTGCCCCTAGGAAACAGCAGATGAAGGGCGGCAGATCAGTAGGCGTGCCTTCAGTTTCTATTTGCTGACCTATTTCTCGCATGAGCGTCTTCACTGCTTGCATCCCACCTGAGTCAATGGCTTGAGGTACCTGATGGAAGGGGTGAGAGGCGCCCATTCTCTTACCATAAGTCCAGAGTGAATCTGTCATGCCTGCATATCCAGCGAAATAGGTAAAAGCTGTAATCAGTCTTCTATTCTGCGGATCTGTAACCAGCTCATAATCTATAAGGGTATTCTCCTTCTCAATGAGGGCCTTTAACAGTGGCCGATTTTTGATCTGTCCTTTGTGGGTATGCGAGAAAAAGAGATAGGTTTTCTCAGGAATAATGTCTGTCTTCTTTACTTCCTTCAGTCCTACGATTACATCGGAAGCGAAGAGATCTTCAGAGGCTATAGCGCCCTTCTCCTCGTAGGCCTGATCCGGGAAGGCACGCTTGTTTTCGCCTGTCTCAGGATGTATGCCAGGCTGGACCAGAAGTTTGGCCCCATTGCGGTGGATTTCTGCTGCTATTTCAGGGCTAATGGCGACTCTCTGTTCGCCTTTTTTGTCAAAGTCTTCTCTTCTAATACCAATGGTGTAAGCCATATTGTCTATTCTTTCTTGGGCTATCTATTCGAGCTGTAGAGACACAATGCATTGTGCCTCTACTTACTGTTTTCTGAGTATATCTATCAATCTATCGGGATAATTGGTGATGATCCCATCTACGCCATAGTTGATCATCTTCTTCATATCTGTCTCCTCATTTACGGTGTAAACATAGACTTTTTTCCCAATCTTGTGTACCTGATGGACCGTTCTCCTATGTAACATTTTGTAATAGGAATTGATGGCCGCCACTCCAGGGTAGTGAAGGACGTTCCCACGCTTGTAGGCCTCATCATTATAGATAGGGATGCCGGGCAATCTTCCTACATACAGCTTGTGTACTTCCATATCCGGTGCTATTCTCACTAGCTCATCTACTACCTCACTTTCGAAGCTCTGGAGAATCACCTTCTTTTCTATGCCATATGCTCTGACCGCTTCCACCACTGCTTTCTCTATCCCTTCATACAAGCCTTTCTCTCCTTTTTTCAATTCCAGCAGAAGGACAATTTTTCCCTGCACCAGGTCAAAAACCTCTTTCAAGGTAGGGATCTTTTCTCTCGTAAACTCCTCAGAAAACCAGCTTCCGGCATCTAACTGCTGGAGTTCTTCCACGGTATAATCCTTCGCTTCACCCCTTCCATTTGTGGTTCTCTCTAAAGTAGCATCATGTAAGATGATGACCTCCCCTTCCTTGCTTAGGTGTAAATCCACCTCAATCATATCCACCTCGGAGTCTATGGATTTCTGGATAGCTGCCAAGGTGTTTTCCGGCGCAAGGCCTGAACTTCCCCTGTGGGCTATCACCAACGGACTTTTCTCCTGCTTAAGATGGGTAGGCGTATGTATCCACCAAATGTACAAGAGTCCTAAGACTATGATCCCAATTAAAAATAGCTTGAGCATGTGGTATTCTCTGTGTTTCTACAGTATGCAAGATATGGAAAGAAAATGCCCCCACAGCCAATACATGAGTTTGTAATTTTATAATACATAATTAAACGAAAAATGAAGCATGATTCACAGATTGGATAGATGGTATTATAGAGAGTCCAGTGTAGGGGTGTATTTCCAGAGAAGATGGGTGTACCAGGCACATGAGAGTAGCTTTGAAAGTATGGGATGGGGATTC
>JBCDBC010000780.1:0-3557 GCA_039184535.1 Bacteroidota bacterium
TACATGCTCCCCTTCGGCTATATCTGTCAGCTGCTCCTCCTCTCCTCCATGAATGGACTTCTTGAAAATATTATACCGCTCGTCCCCTTCTCTTTTAGCTACATAAATGACAGACTCATTATCCGGACTCCAGCCATGCCAATAGGAAGGGGTATGTTCCGTAACTAATTTAGGTTCTCCTCCTTCCAAGGGTAACACGTAAACGGTAGATCCCCCGGAAGGCATATCCTTCCTATGATGGCTGATAGCCAAAAGCTTTCCATCAAATGAGATCCCGTGGTCATTGTTATTTCTATCTGCCAACCCTGTGTCTAGCTGTTGAGGCTCACCTCCGTCCAGAGAGATGGTATAAATATGGCCATCTTGATTATATAGTAGCTTCTCACCATCCGGCATCCAATTGGGCGCTTCCAGCTTTCCTCTGTGTTCATGTATGATCTTCCTTTCTCCAGTAAAGATATTGATGGTTTCCAGGCGTGAATTCAAAAAGCCTTCTTTGTAAGCGTCATAGCCCTTTTGTACTGGCTGGTCTATACGGACGTTCCAAGCTTTCGCCCTAGTCGGTTTATCCCCAAGAGCATAAATATATAGCCCAATAAGCACCTCTTCTTCAAGTTCAGGGATCACAAACGTATCCATGACTTGAAGAGGTTCTCCATGCATCGAAGCTCTGCAAATAATAAATTCATCTGCCCTCTCAAGCTGCAAGACCGAACTCTTCTTGCGGTAAAAAGATGAACGCCCAACAAACTCTATTCCACCGTTCTTCTCACCCATAAAAACAGGAAAGTTATCTGCTCTAATTCCTGCCCGGATTATAAAAGGAGATTCTCTACTTAGTGATGATCTTATCATAAGCCCCATACTAGCGAAATTTGGAACCTCTCCTTCCCAAGACAAATTTGCTGTAATAAGGCTATTTCCTGAGATTTTCTTATATACAAAATGTTCTATAACGTCTTCTTTTTCAAGATCTTTGAGAATTGGACTTTCTAAATGATATACCTGCTCCTCAGCATCATAACTGGAGCTACCAGCTTTCTCATAAGCTCCGATATCAGCCTTATCAGATAAGTAGTCTGAGGGGAGGGATTGGGGAAAATATCTTAATGGATTCATTACCAGGATAGCCAGAAGAAACACTCGAATAGTAAGCATGAAATCAAGGGTCTTTATAGAACACTAAAATGTATTTACGATGCTAACATACTGTCTACTTCTATTTTTAGTGGAGGAAGGTCTTGATGAATACTTCTCCAGATGGTCTCTGTGTTATAATCATCATATTGATGAGCCAAGGTATTCCTTCGGTTAATTAACCGATCGGCAGTGGCTAATTCTACCTCCATCTTCTGGAGTTTATTTAACGCTTCACCAATAATGATAAGTCTTCTTTCAACTGCATCCTGAAGCATCATATCCTCTTCATATTGCTCAAGGCTATCTACAGCTGATAAGTAATTATTAAGAATGGCATCAATGGAATAGGAAATATCAAACAGGTACTTTTTTACTCTCCTTGTCATACAAAAGCACACTTGTCTCCTTTATCTCTTCGATGAAATAAGGATTCTTCAGACTCGGGAAATGGACGAAATCTATCTTCCTCCCAAAGAGACTCTCAACAGACTCTATAAACTGTGAATGATTATTGAGGTAGTCTTCATCTAAAATAGAGCCTCTGTCCCATTCATAAAGCAGGTCTATATCAGAATCTTCTCCAAAATTCTGCCCTAACACAGACCCGAATACCCATAACCTCTTCAGGTGATGAATTTCACATAGTCTGGTTAAATCCTCTATATGTTTTTCAATTATGGATGGGAGCATAACTCTTTTACGATCACATCATAAGATAAGGTTCTATCTCATGTTTTTCAACAATTCCTATTTAACCAATTTAAGACACCTGTTTCTCCTTTATATACTCATCCACCATTCTTTCAAGAATAAACATGGGTACGGCACCCTGTGAAAGTAGAAGGTCATGGAATTCTCTCAAGTTAAAGTCATCACCCAGTTCCATCTCCGCTTTCTCACGTAAACGTACAATGGTCAATTCTCCCATTTTATAGGATAATGCCTGACCTGGCCAGCCTATGTAGCGGTCTATTTCAGTGTTGATCTCATGAATGGAGAGGGCCGTTCTGGAGCCCATATATTCTACCGCCTGATCCCTTGTCCACCCTTTGGTATGCAGGCCTACGTCCACCACCAGCCTACAGGCACGCCACATCTCATAGGTAAGTCTTCCAAAGTCTTCATAGAGGGTTTCATAAATCCCCATTTCCTTGCCCAACTTCTCTGTATACAAGGCCCAGCCTTCTCCATAGCTGTTTATATAGGTTCTGCTTCTGAATTCTGGCATTTCTTCCAACTCTTCTGCTATGGCATTTTGGAAATGATGCCCTGGTACGGCTTCATGAAGGGTAAGGGCCGGCAAGGTGTATAAAGTCCTGCTTGGAAGGTTATAGGTATTCACCCAGTAAGTACCTGACCTGTGGTTCTGTAATGAGCCCGACACATACCGACCTGCCGTATAATTGGGTGCTATAGCATCTGGCACCGGCTGTACCCCGTAGGAGTTTCTGGGAAGCTTCCCGAAGTATTTAGGCAGGGTACCATCTATCTTTTTGGCTATATAGGAGGCTTTTTCCAGTAACCTTCTCGCATTTTTTACATAAAACTGGTCATCCGTTCGAAGAAACTGGAGGAAATCAGCATAAGACCCTTCAAATCCCAGGCTATCAATAATCTCTGTCATTTCTTCCATAATACGGGCTACCTCCTGCTCTCCTATGGCGAAGACCTCCTCACTGGAATACGGAAGAGTGGTGAAGTATTGCACCCTTTGCTCGTAATACTCCTTACCATTAGGATACTCTATGGCTCCAAAGGTTTCTCTGGCAGCGGGGATGTATTCGTCTTCCAGGAAGGTCTTAATTCTTTGATAGGTGGGTTGGAGCTTAGTAGAAATGACTTCTACTCCTTTTTGCTGTAATTCCTTTTGTTTTCCAGGAGAAACTCCATCAGGTATCTTGAGAAAAGGAGCAAAAAAGGGGCTTTCTTCTGGCTCTGCCTGAATGTAGGTGTCTACCATCCCAGGATGGGATTTCAGAATATTTTTGGGAGGAACCATCCCTCTCTCGATTCCCGTCTTCATCAAGCCCATATACTGTTCTGCATATTCCGAGAAGGCAGACAGGCGGCTTAGGTAATTCTCATAGTCCTCCTCAGTTTCAAAGGGCATATTTCTGGGTACGAAGGCAAAACCTGTATAAAAGCCTCCCTCTGCATTCACTGGTACTAGATAAGCCTGATACTTCACACCAGCTATCCTGTCCTTTAAGAGGTAGTGGAACATTTCATAGTTCACCTTATCTGTTTCTGATAAACGGGAAGCATCTATCTCTTCTAGCGCAGCCAGTTGCTTTTCCCAAAAGGCTCCATCTTCTTGAATTTTTTCCTCACTGACCTCAGGAAGAAGGTGGTTATACTCTT
Organism: Bacteroidota bacterium; assembly: GCA_039184535.1. Lineage (GTDB taxonomy): Bacteria > Bacteroidota > Bacteroidia > J057 > J057 > JBCBKZ01. Next base: position 3,502 of record JBCDBC010000780.1, read on the forward strand.
TCATCCCCAGAGAAGTGGCGAACATGGGGTTTTGGGCTATACGGTATTCCCAGGAA
>JBCDBC010000781.1:0-3546 GCA_039184535.1 Bacteroidota bacterium
CTTCTAGGTATACCAGGTCAAAGTCCCGCTCAGGTTTATATTTGTCAAACTGGAAAACAGCTCTGAATATGCTGATCAGATAAAACTTGAGGGTACGCGTTTGGGGATAGGTGTTTTCGGTAATATTCTCAAATACATAGTACCAGTCGTTGTTCACTCTGAGGAAAGGGTTCCGCAAATCCAGTCCTGTGAGAATCACAAAACGCCTGAATAGCTTTCCTACCCGGTACGCCAGAAAGATCAGGACTACATTATAGAGGGCAAAGGAGGAAAGGCCCATCCTGATGACTTCAAACTCATCTGGAGGCAATACGCCATCTCCATCTATAATTTTATAAATGATGTAAAGGTCAGGTTCTGCCCTGAAGATGATGCCAAGTTGTTGAATGACGAAGAGGCTCCCCAAGTGAATCAGGAGGGAAGGGATGGCAGAAAAAATGATTTGATTGACAAGAGAGGTGTCAATGGTTAGCGCAGTTTGTATAGCCCGTTTGGAGGATGAACCACGGACATAGGCTAACCTAAGAATGAAACCCGGTGCTAATAGAGAAATGAGGAGTATACTCCCTAATGCAATGTTCAAGACTTATTTACCTCCTGAGTAACTACTTTAGCAAGTTTGTATGTTTTGCCTCCAACCTTTATTTCACTCTTAGTGCTTAATGAGTGCTGGAGTAGTTTAATATATCTTACCAATTTGCTGGCTGCTTCTGGATTGGCAAGAATCTTTTGTACGTCTTCGCTTTGCCGAGCTTTCATATGGTCAGCGGCTTAATGATGAAACTTCCCTTCAAGCCCTTCTCCACTACCTGTTATCAGCAAAATACAAAAAAAGTATGTATTTCAGGAATGACAGCAGATATATTCTATACGATACTAATTTCAGGAAGTTAAGAATTGTTGATAATTAGTATGCTAATTAATTTAGGCTCTTTCCGTTGCCTGTTCCAATTTTAGAAGGTATTCTTCCAGCCTCTCTGAGAATTCATCGAATTCAGGCTGCTCTCTTAAATACTCTAGATCCGTGTGTGTGTATATTTTGCGAGGATATTTCATACCATATTCTACTGCTTTCTGTAGGTGCTGGAAGGCTTCATTTTTCATTTTTTTCAATGAATACAGGCAGGCCAAACTGAAATGTACGGAGTGGCTCTCTTCTCTGACTTGAAGGGAAAGTTTGTAGTAATGAATGGCTCTATCGTAGTTACCCTGTTGATAACTGAGCATAGCTTCACCACTGTGGTGTAGGGCATCTATTCCTTCCGGTTCTGGCCTATGTTTAGGAGAACCTTTCATAGACCAAAATCCAACCACGGGCGAAAGGAGCATACTAGTCCAGAAAGTTTGTCTGAATCCTATGTGTCGTTTTTGACCTAGTATACCGAGGAGCAAAGAGAGACTTATCCAAATTCCAATGACAATGCCTATCAGCATAATCTAAAAATTTCGGTATTTGGCCGGTAAATGAAGTTGACCAGCTTTAGTTCTATGGCTATATATTCCTCAGAAACATATTAATTTAAGGCAAACTATCAAAGATGAAGATATTCAATTACTTAAAATGATTGTTGAATATATTACATCGCTACCTTAACTGTAGAGAAATATGAGACACAGGAGGTCCTCAGGGAATTACCTAGCAAGCAATCTAACCTTTTCCGGAAAGAATTTTTTGGTAAGTTTCTTGGTCCTGCAACACTGAGATGGCATTCAGAACTACGGGATCATCGGTAAAGGAAGCTTTCCAAACTCCTTCCTGATAATAATAACGCTTAATGATCTCTGCACGTATAACCCGTACAATTTCTTTTTTGTGCTGTTGTAGATCTTGCTTTTTAAGCTGCTGGAGTTTGGTTCTGAGGGTGGAAATCTCATCTTCTACCTCACTTTGATAATCGAGATTATAAAGAGATTCTTCCCACTCATCTATGGCTTGATCACTCTTGGTGTCAAAATAGAAGTCTTTACTATTCACATAGGCTACAAAAGCTTCATATAAGGAGTCAGATATAGAGAAGCCTTCAGCTTCAGCTATAGTCACTCTATTCTGGCTGAAGTAGGAAGCAAAATCAAAAATCAGCCCTTGGTTAAGTAAGGCTTGGGTGACTGCCTGATATTTCATATTGGAGATTTTGATATCAGGTTCTATCCCACCACCATCATATACTACTCTTCCATTTTTTGTAGTAAATGACTGCTTAAGGCTATCTGCAATTTTTCCTACGCTTCCGTCTTCATTTCTACTGGAATAGTCTATAGCTTGAATACACCTTCCGCTCGGGGTGTAGTATTTAGCAATAGTGATTTTAAGCTGCGTATTAAAACTTAGTGGTTTAACATTTTGGACCAGACCTTTCCCAAAACTTCTTTCTCCTATTACTACTCCTCTGTCCAGGTCCTGCATAGCCCCTGAGACTATTTCTGATGCACTGGCACTAGAACGATTTACCAGAACAGCCAGAGGAATATCAGTATCTACTGGATCCTGCCTGGTGGTCCATATTCTTTGTGTTTCTGCCGTTCTTCCCCGCATTTCTACTATGTTTTCTCCTTTAGGAAGGAAGGCGTTGGTGATATTTACTGCTTCATCTACTCTCCCTCCAGGATTTCCTCTTAAGTCCAGTATAATCCCTTCCAGATTGGGATCTTCAGCCCTGAGCTTCTTACAAGCATTGTACACTTCAAAGCCCGCATCCTGATCAAAGCCTGTTAGCATGATATACCCTATGTGGTTCTCTGCCATATGAGTATAAGGGACATTTCTACTAGATTCAAATTCTCTAGGGATACTATGGGTCTCTCTTGACGCATCAGAAAGTTTGATGGTTTCTATATTTACCTTACTCCCACTTTCTCCGCTTAATAGTTCCATAGCTTCCTCTGCCTTTAACCCTAGCACAGAGTTGTCTCCTACTTTCAGAAGCTTATCTCCTATTTTAAGACCTGCTCTATCTGCCGGTCCTTTTTTCTGAATATCCCTAATGATTAAGGTATCTGCTTTTTTTACCAGTTTAATCCCGATTCCACTGTATTGCCCTGCTTGATAAAACTTAGCATCTTCTATCTCATTCTCTCCAAAGTAGTTTGTGTAAGGATCCATGTTTATGAGCATGGCATCTATGGCTGTACGCATGAGCTGGGTTGGATCTGTTTCATCCACATAGACTTTATTGATCTCCTTGTAAGATCTGCCAAAAATATCCATGCTTTTGGCTATCTCGAAGTATTTATCTGAGAATCCGGCACCTACGCCCAACAGAAAAAATACAATAACCACGCATGCCGCAAGTATCCATTTTGGAAGAATCCGCCTATTCATCTTTGTAGCCATACTACTATCGCTAAGATTGTTTTTGCTTGTGAAGAAAATTAGGAAAAGAAGGGTGGGATTCCAACCTTATTAGAAGGCTATCCCTAAACGGAAGTTAGAAACAGGGATTAATCCCCAATTTTGACCACTATTTACCGGGATGTAAACACCAGTATCTTCATCATCACCATAAGATAGTTGTATTCCTAGTGAGAAATCCAGATACCCAATATCCA
>JBCDBC010000782.1:0-3537 GCA_039184535.1 Bacteroidota bacterium
ATTCACATTTGAGTCCTTTTATTACTTTTATTTTGGTAGTACTACCAGGGGCTTTTTGTGATAAAAAAATATACATCAACTGAAGGCGTCCCTGGCTACCAAGGACGCCTTTTTTATTTAAGGCAATTATGACACTGGATACATTGAAAGAATCAGGAATGGAAGGAGAAGAGAAACGCGTAGCTATTCAGGGCGTGGAAGGCTCTTTTCATGAGATTGCTACCAGAAAATTCCTGGGGGAAGATTGCAAAATTGTTCCCTGTGATTCTTTTAACATTCTGTTTCGTGCCCTGGATGAAGGTGAAGCGAATCTGGGCGTAATGGCCATAGAGAATAGTGTAGCCGGATCCATTATTCCTAACTATGCACTCTTAAGAGAATCATCCTATACTGTGATTGGAGAGGTCTACCTGAGAATAGAACATAATTTTATGGCATTGACAGGACAAAGCATACAGGATATTCAGGAAGTGCATTCTCATCCTATGGCTATCAGACAGTGCCATAACTTTTTAAATCAGTACAGACACATCAAAGTGGTAGAGACAGCTGATACAGCGGGTAGTGCCAAGTGGATTCGCGATAGAGAGGCAATGGGAGTAGCGGCTATAGGAAGTAGCCTGGCTGCCAGCCACTATGGACTGGAAATCTACGGAGCAGGTATAGAGACCAACAAGAGAAACTTTACTCGTTTTCTTATTCTCATGGATAAGGATAAGGCGGTTTCTGTAGAAAGAAAGCCTGAGAAAGCTTCTCTCTGCTTTAACCTGGCCGGCCTGTCTATGCAGGTAGGGGGACTATCACGTGTGCTCCTGGTCCTAAGTGCACACATGATGAACTTGACCAAAATTCAGTCTCTCCCTATCCTGGGAAAAGAGTGGCAGTACTTCTTTCATATTGATCTTGAGTTTGATGAGTACGAACAATACAAACGTGCCTTAGCGGCTATTCAACCCATAGTAAGTGAGCTTAGAATACTGGGAGAATATGCTAAAGGAGAAAAATACATGGGAAGTAATCTGCAAGAAGTAATCTCTGAAGTAAATACAGGCTTATAAATCTGGAATATGATCATTAATACCGCAGAACGGATATCAGACGTGAAGGAATACTACTTTGCTACCAAGTTACGCGAGATCCGCAAGCGTAATCTGGAAGGGGAGGACATCATTAACCTGGGGATAGGGAATCCAGATATGATGCCTTCAGAAAACGTGGTGAAAAAATTAGTGTCCACTGCCATAGAGGACGGTAATCATGGGTATCAACCTTACAAAGGGATATTACCTTTACGCATGGCTATGGCTGACTGGTATCTGAATGCCTATGGAGTAAGCCTGAATCCGGATGCAGAGATACTGCCTTTGATAGGGTCCAAGGAAGGGATAATGCATATCTGTATGGCCTTTTTGGATAGGGGAGATGGAGTCCTGATCCCTAATCCTGGCTACCCCTCTTATGGCTCTGTAGCTAGATTGGTAGGAGCAGAAACCCATCTGTATAATCTTTCTCCTGAAAATGGGTGGTACCCGGATCTGGACGAGTTGAGAAGTAGGGATTTAAGTAAGGTCAAGCTGATGTGGATTAACTACCCTCATATGCCTACCGGAACGGCAGCTAAGGAGGAGGTATTCCAGGAACTGGTAGCTTTTGCCAAGGAGCATCAGATTCTGCTTTGCCATGACAATCCATATAGCCATGTATTGAACCCTGAGCCCATGAGTATTCTCAATGTACCGGGCGCTAAGGAAGTAGCCATAGAATTAAACTCACTGAGTAAATCTCATAATATGGCTGGCTGGAGAGTGGGCATGGTGGTGGGGAAGGAAGAATACCTGAACGCTATCCTACGAGTAAAAAGTAATATGGACTCCGGTATGTTTGCCCCCTTGCAATATGCTGCTGCTGAAGCCTTACAGAATAGCAGAGATTGGCATGCAGAAAGAAATGGTGTCTATGCAGAAAGGAGAAAGGTCGTTTGGGAGATGGTAAAGGTGCTGAACTGTGAGGCCGATCAAGAACAGGTAGGAATGTTTGTCTGGGCAAGAATCCCCTCCCATCTGCGTAGTGCAGAGGTATTCTCAGAAGAGATACTCAATAGGTGTAGCGTATTCATCACACCGGGTTTTATTTTCGGTTCTGGTGGAGAAAAATATATCAGGATTTCTCTCTGTAATACAGGAGATAGGTTGAAAGAAGCGTTAGAAAGGTTGAAAAAGGTATTTGCTATTACTGCTTAGATCATGATCATTACCATTATAGGATTAGGCCTTATTGGAGGCTCCCTGGCTAAGGACCTTAGAGCCAATGGCTTTGCGACGGAACTGTTGGGAGTAGATACTAATCCTGATCACCAACAAACCGCCCTGGAATTAGGGCTAGTGGATGACTGTCCCCCTCTGGAACATGCTTGTATGAAGGCGGACATCGTGGTATTAACGGTTCCTGTTAATGCCATTCTGAGCTTGCTTCCAGAGATTCTGACCTACGTGAGATCCACAGCTGTCATAGTAGACATGGGATCTACCAAGGAAGAGATAGCAAATGAAATCAGAGAGCATAAAGCAAGGAAACAGGTAGTGCTAGCACACCCTATGGCAGGGACAGAATTTTCCGGTCCTAAGGCTGCCATTAACAACCTCTTTCACGGGAAAGCTGCCATCATTGCGGATCAGCATGATAGTTCTCCGGAAGCAGTACAGTTGGTAGAGCGCTTGTTTAAAAGTCTGTTCATGAGAATTATCCATATGGAGGCAAAAGAACATGATGTTCATGCCGCCTATGTTTCTCATATTTCTCACATTAGCTCTTATGTTTTGTCTCTGACGGTTCTAGAGAAAGAGAAATCTGAGCAAAACATCTTTAACCTGGCCAGTGGTGGATTTACCTCTACTGTAAGGCTCGCTAAGAGTTCTCCTACCATGTGGCGGGATGTATTTATGCAGAATACGGATAACGTACTGGATGTCCTGGATAGCTACCTGGAAAAGATGCAAGAGTTTAGGACACTCATTGCAGAAGGAAAGTTTGATGAGGTTTATGGCCTCATGGAAGAAGCGAATGAAATCAGCAAAATCTTGACCAAAAATAAACGACTTCAATTACATTCTTAACCTGACTAAATAGAAATACAATGATTGAAAATATGGACATCATCCAAACCCAGGATTGGGGATTAGGTATGAGAAAAAACATTCTCATATCAGGACCTTGTAGCGCAGAAACGGCTGAACAGGTCATGGAAACTGCTAAGGGCGTACAGGCTCAGGGAGACGGAATAGACTTACTACGTGCCGGGATATGGAAACCACGTACCAGACCTAACTCTTTTGAAGGAGTAGGAAGTGTGGGTCTGAAGTGGCTGAAAGATGCCGGAAATGCCATTGATAAGCCTATCTGTACTGAGGTAGCTAACGTAAAGCACGTTTATGAAGCTCTGAGAAATGGGGTGGATGTGATGTGGATAGGTGCAAGGACTACCACCAACCCATTTGCAGTTCAGGAAATCGCAGATGCGCTGGAAGGAGTAAACGTACC
>JBCDBC010000783.1:0-3534 GCA_039184535.1 Bacteroidota bacterium
CATCAGTATCTGTCATAGTCTGGGCAACCTGCTTGCTAGAACTAGGGACAGGATACCTGTACGTGAATTCTGTTACAATTACTGAAGCCCCGACTATTGGTTCCTGCGTAATTCGATTGATAACTCTTCCATCAATCTTCGTCTTATCAACTATATTTCTAGGTTGTGGCCCACAAGAAATCACTAAAAAGACAGTTAGCAGAAGTCCAAAATGGACAGATGCAATAGGACATAGAAACTTGATATTTTTTCTCTTCACAACTTCTATTTTTGTTTAACTGGTGTATTCTCTCTAGAGAGAATTAGTACTTTATGATGTAGTCGATCCCTTCCCCAAGCGTACATGATAGTGTATCACGAAACTGTTCTACACGTCCATCTTCTTTTTCTATTTGCCACCAGAGGTAAGCGTCTCCTGCAAGTAAAGCATAGAAAAGAGGATCATTAACAGTAGACCTGCAATCATCTATCAATATAGAATCAGGCCCAAGTCCTGAACTGTTGTATTCCATCTGAAAAGAAAATATGAGATTATCCCCTTGCTCACAGGACCGTGGAAACACACCAAGTCGTATTTGACAATTTGAGGTAATTTCCATTACTGGAAAGTTTGATTTATGTTTTACAACTCCCTGCCCGACTAAATACCTCTCCTGCTTAAGAAATCCATCCCATAGGTATGCTTCAAGATGATATCTAGTATCTGGAGCTAATGAGGCTGAAAAAGAAAACTCAAATTCCCCTTCTTGATTTGTAAGCGATTCTTTGAGCACTGTATAGGTATCTGTCCCAAATGGCCTACTGGTACTTTCTATCAATCGTACAATTACACCTCCAATAGACTTACTAGTAATTTCATTTACTACTCTCCCCTCCACTTTGGTCTTATCAAAAACATTCCTGGGTCTTGGTCCACAAGAAGTAAGTACTAAGCCTAGAGCTAATATTATGAAGTAGCGAACACACATAGTTAATCTTTTTCCAACTGCTCAGTCCAGGTTAAGCAGGTGTTTTTTCTAAGGCTTCCAGTAAGAATAATTCATGGCATCCTCTTACTTTATGGAATCAATTTTCATTTCGCTACCAACTCATGTCAGAAAAAAAACTCCGTAGTCAGAATTGGTTTGGGAAAAAGGGTAAGGATGGATTTATCTATCGGGCCTGGATGAAAAACCAGGGCCTCCCCCAGGATGTGTTCGAGAACAGGCCAGTCATAGGTATCTGTAATACCTGGTCTGAACTTACCCCCTGCAATGCCCATTTCAGGGAATTGGCAGAATATGTGAAACGCGGCGTTTGGGAAGCTGGTGGTCTTCCCCTTGAGTTTCCTGTTATGTCCCTTGGAGAAACCCTCATCAGGCCTACTGCTATGCTATACCGTAATCTGGCCAGCATGGATGCGGAGGAGAGCATACGCGCTAACCCAGTAGACGGAGTAGTGCTACTAGGAGGCTGTGATAAAACTACTCCTTCCATTCTGATGGGTGCTTGTAGTGTAGACATTCCTACCATAGTCTTATCAGGAGGCCCCATGCTGAATGGAAAATACAGAGGGAAGGACATAGGTACTACCCAGGTATGGGAATTTAGTGAGGCTTACAGGAAGGGAGAAATGACAGACGAGGAGTTTTTTGAAGCAGAGGCCTGTATGTGTAGAAGCAGAGGACACTGTGCAGTTATGGGAACTGCCTCTACTATGGCCTGTATGGTAGAATCTCTGGGAGTAGCCTTGCCTCAGAACGCCGCTATCCCCGCTTCGGACTCCAGGAGAAGGGTACAAGCCCACCTAAGTGGAAGGAGAATTGTACAGATGGTGCATGAGGATCTGAGATTATCAGATGTACTCACCCGCAAGGCTTTTGAGAATGCCATCATCGTCAATGCGGCCATTGGGGGCTCTACCAACTTCGTTCTCCATTTGTTAGCTATTGCAGGGAGAATGGGCGTAGAACTGGAGCTTGATGATTTTGACAGGCTCTCAGCTAATATTCCCTTATTGGCTAACCTAAATCCTTCCGGAGAATACCGCATGGAAGAATTCTACTATGCAGGAGGACTGCCAGCCGTCATGAAAGAGCTAGGAGAGAAAATACATACAGACATTCTCACCATCAGTGGAAAGACAGTAAAAGAAAATCTGGAGAAAGCAGAGTTATATGATGACAGAGTGATCAAACCTGTGCATGATCCCGTAAAGGAAGAATCAGGCATAGTGGTAGTAAGGGGAAATCTCTGTGAAGAGGGTGCTATCATCAAACCCTCAGCCGCTACCCCAGCGCTTATGCAGCATAAAGGTAAGGCTGTGGTGTTTGAAGACATAGAAGACTATAAAGCCAGAATAGATGATCCTGAGTTGGAGGTAACAGCAGATTCTGTAATGGTCCTCAAAAATGTAGGTCCTAAAGGATATCCCGGTATGCCAGAAGTAGGAAATATGGGCCTACCTAAAAAACTTTTGGATCAGGGGATCACAGATATGGTCCGTATTTCTGACGGAAGGATGAGTGGCACCGCCTTCGGGACGGTATTTCTGCATGTCTCACCTGAATCAGCAGCAGGAGGCACACTAGCCTTGGTAGAAAATGGAGATCTGATAGAGGTAGATGTCACCAATCGCAGATTGGAACTACTGGTATCAGAGGAGGTGTTGGCCGAGAGGAGAAAATCCTGGTCTCCACCAGATCTGGGCTTCAACAGAGGATACGTAAAGTTATACCTGGATCATGTAGAACAGGCACATCTGGGAACAGACCTGGATTTTCTCAGGGGAAATTCCGGCTCAGAAGTCAAAAGAGAATCCCACTAAGGAGCCAATCTTTCTATGATCCAGCTATTATCTTCCGAAAGGCGGTAGCGGATCCTGTCATGTAAGCGGCTAGGTCTTCCTTGCCAAAACTCCACCATAGTAGGACTAAGTACATACCCACCCCAGAAATCAGGTCTGGGAACTTCTTCTGTGTTCTCAAATTTCTGGGTGTATTCCTCTACCCTCTCTTCCAACACCTCTCTCCCGGGGATTACCTGACTTTGAGGTGATGACCATGCACCTACCCTACTTCCCTTAGGTCTGCTGTTATAGTAAATGTCAGAGGCTTCTTCCGGTAATTTCTCTGCTATTCCTTCTATCCTTACTTGTCTTTCCAGTTCTGGCCAGAAAAAAGTCAGAGCAGCTTTTGGGTTTTGCTTAAGCTGTTCTCCCTTGGCACTTTGGTAGTTGGTGTAAAATCGAAATCCTTTTTCATCTATCCCTTTGAGTAAAACTATTCTTACGGAAGGCTGTCCATCCACAGCGGTTCCAAGCGACATAGCATTGGGCTCATTTACCTTAGCGTCCACGGCTTCCTGAAACCAGCCAGTAAACTGGGTAATGGGGTCTGAGGCCACTTCACTTTCTGATAGTTCGTGAAGGGTATAGTCTTTTCTAATGTCGGCTATTTTTCGTTCCATCTACTGAATTATGAGTATGCTAAGATAATAATACCATTAGAGTTAAAAATTAGTTATTTTAGAATGCATGGAAATGCGTTTTGTCTA
>JBCDBC010000784.1:0-3527 GCA_039184535.1 Bacteroidota bacterium
CTCTAACACCTAATACTAACTCAAATGATTCGTACCAAACTTACTCTCTTCCTCTTGTTGATAGGACTCGCCTCATCAACATTTGGCCAAACGGTATATGAAATCGGAAGTACGGTTTCCGACTTTTCTCTGAAGAGTACAGAAAACACCATGATCTCCATGGAGAATTATGAGGATGCCAAGGGAATTATCCTTGCCTTTACTTGTAATACTTGTCCATGGGCTAAGCTGTATGAAAGTCGACTGATAGAACTTCATAATGAATTCGCGCCTAAGGGATACCCTGTTATAGCCATCAACCCGAATGATCCTAAGGTTCAGCCTGGTGATTCTTTTGAAGCTATGCAGGAGCGTAAAGCAGATAAAGAATTTCCTTTTGCTTATGTGGTAGATGAAAATCAGGTAATCACCCGTATGTATGGTGCTACGCGTACCCCTGAGTTAGTCGTTCTTCAGAAAAATGAGGAAAACCAGCTGGTAGTAGCCTATAAGGGAGCCGTGGATGATAGTCCCAGAGATGCCTCTGCAGTGGAAAAGCCTTATGTAGCTACAGCTATTAACGCCCTCATGAAGGGTGAGAAAGTAGAAACCACTTCTACGAAAGCCATCGGATGTAGCATCAAATGGAGCCCCAGCTAAGAGGATTTCTTCTTACAAGAATACATATATGTCTGCTCTTCCTAGGGCAGGCATTTCTTTTTTTATGCTTAGTACCTCTGTTAGCTCCGGGCTTAAAGCCGGAGCTAACAGTGCTTTCGGGAGCTTTATGCTCCATCTTTTGTTCCAAATCAGGGATAGCTCATAGGCTCCGTAGGAGTCCCATCCCATTAGCCCGTCAGGGCACCGTTAAAAAATGGCTCCATAGGAGCCAAACGTCATTACATAAGGCATAAAACAAAGGCCCCGTCTGGGGATAGACGGGGCGCATTGCGTTTGGGGTATTAGGTAGGTTAATAGGGAAAATCGGTGAGATCATTTTGATCTACTATATAAATGTATAGAAAAAATATTGCCTCTCAAAACAATGCCCGATCGGCCTAAAAGTATCATTATCAGATATATCGAAAAAGGAGCATTTTGTATGTAAAATTCTACACTTTGTAGATAAATCTTACATACCGAAGCTTTGGGGAAACCGAAATGAGTAACATTAACTCTTAGTTATCAACCAGAGAATCAGCAAACAAGAAGAGATAGAGAGAAGTACATATATAGCCGCTAAAAGCCATTCTCCGGCTTGTATGAGCTTCAATGTCTCAAAACTAAAAGTAGAAAAAGTAGAGAAGCCTCCACAAAATCCGACAAGTATGAGAGATTTATAAGCTGCGGAAAAATTTGTATTCTTTGCAAAATATATCCAAGCAAATCCCAGTACTACACAGCTCAATATGTTGGCAGTCAAAGTAGCTATAGGGAAGCCGGATTCGACAGTACCTATCCATTTTGATAGGCCGAAACGTAACATACTTCCCAAACCTCCACCTAGGAATACTGCTAACCATTCCATCATTTCTTCTTCTGATTAATCCCTATTCATATTGCATTTCTCCCTGAATCCCGGCATGGAATCCCTCACTAATACCGACAATATCCGTCTTTACTATTAAGCTGTGATTCTCGTACCTTCCGGACTCATCAAAGAATACGGATAATCTAATGTCAGTACTATACAGCCAGGAGTCTTGCTTCATAAGCATATATACGTAGGCGAGCCGATCTTCTTCACCATATACTACCTTCTGCTGCTGAAGGGCAGAGGACTTCCTGAGACCTTGCTGTAAATTAGCAATGATAGTATCGCTGGACTCAGTAACATTATAATTGGAAGCTACTTTAGCTGTGAGGTAAGACTCCTTCAGAAGCATTCCAAGCTCTTCTGTCAAGGGACAGCTGTCATCAGCAATTTGATCCCACTTTACTTGCTGTTCTTCCCAACTTCCCTCAGTACCTAGTGCGCCTGCCATCTTAGAATATGAGGCCCCTTCCTTGCAGGATTTTGCCAATTGTGCCTCAATCTGCTGAATCAACGGATCTTTTACCTCTGATACTTCAGAAGTACAAGATGCTAGAAGAAATATACCTGTTAATAGAAAAAGAAGCTTTAGTCGGATCATGAGCATTAGGTGTACGTGTAAAAGCTAGCCATTCATCTTAGGCCATACTAGCTATTCTGGACTCGCATAATATGTCTCCAGTCATATCCTCCGGTATAGGTAAGCCCATTAGCTTGAGAATGGTAGGAGCGAGATCTCCAAGCTTTCCTGTTTCCTGCTTGAGACTAAACCTCTCCTCTTTATCTACCAGGATGAGCGGTACTAAAGCAGTTGTATGCGCAGTATGAGGGCTGCCATCTTCATTCATCATTTTATCTGCATTGCCGTGGTCTGCGGTTATTAATACAATGAAGTCTTTTTCTATAGCCGCTTCAACCACCGCCTGGGTAGAAGCATCCACTTCCTCACAGGCTTTTACTGCTGCCTGAAAATCACCTGTGTGTCCTACCATATCTGGATTGGCAAAATTAAGACAGATAAAATCTGCACTATCCTTCTCTATTTCTTCAATGATGGTCTCCTTAATACATTGAGCGCTCATCTCAGGTTTCAGATCATAGGTAGCTACCTTAGGGGACTTACACAACTTATGTATTTCTCCTTTCATGGGCTCTTCTCGTCCTCCGTTAAAGAAGAAGGTAACGTGGGGATATTTCTCTGTTTCAGCTATTCTGACCTGCCTCTTCCCCAGTAAGGCTAGTTGCTCTCCCAGTCCATTCTTGATTTCTTCTTTCTCATATAATACGTGTATATCCTTGAAAGAATCATCATAGCGGGTCATCGTATTATAATATAGTGGAAGCGTCTTCATGCCTTCTTCTGGCATTTCCTCCTGGGTAAGCACATGGGTAAGCTGTCTTCCCCTGTCCGTACGGAAGTTAAAGAAGAGTATGGCGTCCCCTTCCTGTATAGTAGCCACCGGCTTACCCTCTTTTATGATGATTCTTGGCGTAACAAACTCATCTGTGGTATCCTCAGCATAAGAATCCTGGATAGCTTCAGCAGCTGAGGTAAACTCTTTACCTTTTCCATGAACCAACGCATCATATGCCAGCTTCACTCTGGGCCATCTCTTATCTCTGTCCATGGCATAATATCTTCCTACCACAGTAGCTATCTTTCCCAGCCCTATTTCAGCCAGCTTATCTTCTAATTGCTTCAAGTAAGTTTGGCCTCCATCCGGAGCAGTATCTCTCCCATCCATGAAGCAGTGAATGTAGATTTTCGGAAGGTTTAATTCCCGAAAAGATTCAATTATTCCAAAAAGATGTTGTATGTGACTATGTACGCCTCCATCAGATAGTAGACCTAAAAGATGGAGAGGTTTATTTTTCTCCAGACAATAAGTAGCCAGATCTTTCACGCGTGGATTATCCTTGAACTGTTTTGTTTCGAATTCCCGATTTATCCTGACTAGATCTTGGTACACTATTCTCCCGGCACCTATATTCATATGTCCCACCTCAGAATTCC
>JBCDBC010000785.1:0-3526 GCA_039184535.1 Bacteroidota bacterium
GAATGGAAACAAGTCTTAACCCATTATAGGGATATCTTTCAGGAATGAGGTAATACTTTCTCGTATCTGATCAAATTCAATGAGGAAGCCATCATGTCCATACAAAGAATCCACCACTTGCAGCCTTGCTCCGGGAATATGTTTTGCCAGGTATTCTTGTTCTCTCAGTGGAAAGAGAATATCACTATTAATTCCTATGACCAATGTATTGGCTTGGATTTGGCCAAGAGCAGCTTCCGCACTTCCCCTTCCTCTTCCCACTTGTTGAGAGTCCATAGCCTTAGATAAAGTCCAGTAAGCAAAAGTGTGGAAGCGTTTGCTGAGTTTTAGCCCCTGGTACTGTTGGTAGGAAGACGCTTTATAGTTGTCTGTTTTTTCGAGATTATTTTCCGTCTGTGTTTGGGCATAAGTGTCGTAAGATCGATAAGAAATCATGGCAGCCGCTCTGGCAGCCTTCATCCCGGTTAATCCCGCATCATCTTTATTTTCCTTCCAGCTAGGATCACTTTCTATGGCCATACGCTGAGACTCATTGAAGGCAATTCCCCAGGGAGAATGCCAGGCATTGGTAGCCATAGGTACAATGTTCCTGAATAGGTGAGGGGAGGAGATGGCCCACTCAAGTACATGTTGACCGCCCATAGAGCCTCCTGTGATCAGGAAGATAGAATGTATGCCCAGATGCTGCCTTAGTGCATCGAAGGCTGCCACCATATCCCTGTTAGTAAGGGCAGGAAAGCTGTGATGCCAAGCCTGTTGGGTAGCAGGATTGATATGAAGAGCGTCAGTAGACCCATAGCAAGAGCCCAACATATTAGCACACACAATAAAGTAACGGTCGGGATCAAAGATATTCCCTTCTCCGAACAAGCCACCCCACCAATCATCTACCTCTGTATTCCCGGTCAGCGCATGGCACACCCAAATTACATTATCCTTGCTGGCATTCAGCTTCCCAAAAGTCTGGTAGGCTAAACGAAAGCCAGGGAGCATTTCTCCATTCTCAAGGGGAAATGACTGATGGTAATCAAAGTATTGTATGGCGGAACTCATGCTATCGTATACCCTTCAAGGGAATTAAGGTTATAAATAAACCTCCTTGTACATAAAGAAGAACTTCTGTTTTAGAAGTAGTTTGTAAAAGAGGCCCCTTTATGGTCATTGAGGCTCTCGAAACGACAAAGAATCTTGGTATGATATTTCCCTTCGAGAACCTCAGGGAACTTTGTAATCTTCAGGTCCTTTCTTTTACCTTTCTCTTTTACAATTCTGTAAATCCAAAAGAGGCTCCGGACATGTATCCGGAGCCCAATGAATATAGACAGAAATTCTGTTTATGCAGGTACAGGCGCATTGATGGTCTCAAAGGCCTGAGTCAGGTCTTCTTTGATATCATCAACGTGCTCAATTCCTACGGAAAGTCTCAGCATAGTAGGACCAACCCCTGCCGCTATTTGCTCCTCAGCAGACAGCTGCTGGTGAGTAGTGGAAGATGGGTGGATGATAAGTGACTTAGCATCCCCTACATTGGCTAGGTGGCTAACCAGGTGTAAGCTATTCACAAACTTGATGGCAGCCTCTCTGTCTCCCTTAAGCGTAAAGCTTAGTACTCCTCCAAATCCATTGGTTAGGTACTTCTTGGCAGTAGCGTGATCAGGATGATTTTCCAGACCCGCATATTTCACTGACTCTACCTGAGAATGGGCATCCAACCACTTAGCGATAGACAGGGCATTATCCACTGTTCTTTGTACCCGTAGAGAAAGGGTCTCCAGTCCCTGAAGAAGTAGGAAAGAGTTAAAAGGTGCCTGTGCAGGACCAAAGTCTCTCAGACCTTCTACTCTTGCACGAATAGCAAATACGATATTACCGAATGGGCCAGCAGGACCAAAAACGTCGTTAAATACCAGTCCATGATAGCCTTCAGAAGGAGAAGTAAACTGAGGGAATTTTCCACTACCGTAGTCGAAATTACCTCCGTCTATCAAAACACCTCCTATGCTGGTACCGTGTCCCCCTATCCATTTAGTAGCAGAATGGGTAACTACGTTAACTCCGTACTTTATAGGCTGGCATAAGTATCCGCCTGCACCAAAGGTATTATCTACTATGATGGGGATACCGTACTTTTCACCCAGTCTGGCGAAGGCCTCAAAATCAGGTACAGAAAACTCAGGGTTACCCATAGTCTCCAGGTAAATAACTTTGGTCTTCTCATCTATTAAGGGCTCATAGCTGGCCACCTTTACTCCATCAGCAAAACGTGCTTCTACCCCCAGACGCTTAAAGGCAACTTTAAACTGGTTATAGGTTCCACCATAGAGGTGTGAGCTGGAAATAAAGTTGTCCCCTGCCAGTAGTACGTTGTTAAGGGCGAGGAACTGAGCTGACTGACCAGAAGCGGTAGCTACTGCGGCAACACCTCCTTCCAGGGCAGCTATTCTCTTCTCAAACACATCTGTAGTTGGGTTCATGATTCGGGTATAAATATTCCCGAATTCCTGTAGCGCAAACAGTTTGGCTGCATGATCACTATCCTTAAAAGTATAAGAGGTGGTTTGGTATACAGGTACCGCTCTAGCTCGCGTAGTGCCTTCCACTTCTTCCTGACCAGCGTGTAGCTGAAGGGTTTCGAAACGATAATTAGTACTCATTGTAATGTAGGATTATGTAAGAATTTATGGTTTTATGATGACAATTTTAGGTACCCTCAGTGGACCTGCCCGGACTTAGTTCAATAGTCTGGATGGGATAAGGGTATTAACAGCAACAATAGCAAATAGCTAGTGATGTGCTGGAAAATGAATTTGAATGAAATGTTGTTAGCATGAATAAGGTGTTACTAGTTTATCTTTCCCGATTCGGGCTGGACGGGGCACCTTTCTTCTAGGGGAAGGTTGCCAGAGGGTCATAGAGCCAGTTCTCTCGCCTCATTCTTTATATCCTAATCCCACCATAGGAGGGGCTAGACAGGTCAAATATAGGAGGGCTTTTGAATAATTCAAAAAAAGAAGAAGATATCTATAAAAATTAGGGAATTCTTTCTATGAATTGTTGAGGTTTTTGAAGGTAAAAAGGGAGATAAGTAGATACCTCGATTTCAGCAAAGTAGCAAGAAAGCTGAAAAATGAATTTTCAATCTGCTGTAATTCCTCACTAACTTTGGAGAAAGATATAAGTTATATGATGGTATAATAGGTCTTTCTTTTCTTTAAAGATGTCCGGAAAGTTGAATTATCATAATCTATTAAGCTTTCCGTTATGACTAGAACTACAATAATTACGTACTTATGAAACAAATTTTATCCCTGATGTGCGCCATGTGCCTATTGACTTTCGAGGCACAAGCGCAGAGGATCTTATCCAAATCTACCATTAACACTAAAAGCTATACGCAGCAGTCTCTCCAGAAAGAGCTATCTGCAAAATCGCTTAAGCAGTCAGCTACGGACTATACTGAGAGTCCCAGAGCTGGAGAAAAATCACTCACTACCGGAGCTGTAACCATCTCTAAAATAGGCGAAGC
>JBCDBC010000786.1:0-3524 GCA_039184535.1 Bacteroidota bacterium
CATTCCTGAGATGAATCTGGACCACTCTACAGACCACTAAGGTTCCTGCTCCTCCCTCATCTCCCAGCTCTATCATATCATCCACCACACACTCGAAAGAAACGGGTGCTTCTCCTACTCGGGGTGGTTTCACCTTATCTGATGGGATTTGGGTTAAGCCCGCCTTCACAAACTCGTTTACTCCCTTATCATAAGCAGTGCTAGAGAGAGACATTTGCTCCACCATGGGGTAGTTGACTATGCTTACTACGGTTTCCTTCACCTGAAGCAGATTATCATGGGTATCCTTAGTCGTGTTATTTCTTCCTCTACGAGTAGGAGAAAAGACGACTATAGGCGGATTCGTACTAAATACATTAAAATAGCTGAAGGGACTCAGGTTTACATTGCCTTCGGCATCTACTGTACTCGCAAAAGCAATAGGCCTGGGAGCAACAGCTGTCAATAAATATCCATGCCTTTCTTTTTGAGGCAGTTCATATGGGTCAAAAGAGGTGAATTCGCTCATCAGTTGATCTACTTAATTATGCTACAAAGAGGGGAGGAGCTTTGTCCTGACCTCCCCAAAACCTACCCGATAATCTCCTTCTCCTGCATGTCCTCGGATGATGATGGTATCATGATCTTTCAGGAAGGTTCTTTCACTACCGTCAGTTAGGGTAATGGGTTTCTTCCCAGACCACGAAAGCTCCAACATGGATCCGTAAGAATCGGGTGTTTTTCCGCTAATGGTACCGGAAGCCATGAGGTCGCCCACATTCACATTACAACCATTCACGGTATGATGCGCCAACTGCTGCACCATATTCCAGTACATATATTTGAAGTTGGATGTACAAAGGATGTTCTCTTCCCCACCTTCAGCTTGTAAAGCCACAGAAAGAGAAATGTCATAATTCTTTTTCCCTTCATAACTCAAGTAGGGAAGAACTTCAGGGTCCTGCAGAGGCCCGTCTACTCTCGCTTGTTCAAGCGCCTCCAAGGGAACTATCCAGGGAGAGATGGAGCTGGCAAAATTCTTTCCCAGGAAAGGCCCTAAGGGAACATACTCCCACTTTTGGATGTCTCTGGCAGACCAGTCATTGAATAGCACCATCCCGAATATGTAGTCCTCAGCTTCAGCTGTAGCAAGGGACTGGCCCACTTTAGTCTCTTTACCTATGATAAAGCCCATCTCCAGTTCGAAGTCCATTCTTTGACTGGGACCGTAAACTGGAGGCCCATCACTAGGCTTTGTCTGACCCTTAGGTCGGTGAATATCCAATCCGCTTGGGATGATAGAAGAAGCTCTTCCATGATAGCCTACAGGTAAGTGCTTCCAGTTAGGGAGAAGTGCATTCTCCGGATCACGGAACATCTTGCCTACATTGGTGGCGTGTTCCAGGCTGCTGTAGAAATCCGTATAGTCGCCTATCTTCACTGGCAAGTGTAGATTCACATCTACTTGAGAATGAAATACACTAAGCTGGTCCTTCAAGGGAGAATCTTCTTTTGACAGAAGCTGTTGAAGCTTAAGTCTGATACCGGAGGTGATAGGCTTTCCCAAACTGATCAGCTCATTTAGGAAGTCCGATAGAAATACCTCCTTATCCAATCCAAACTCTGATAGAAGCCCGAGTTTCGCAACGGCATACATATCTACCACCTGCTCACCTATGGCTACCCCTACTCTGGGAGAAAGGTTAGATGTGGAGAAAATTCCCCAGGGAAGGTTATGAATGCTAAAGTCAGAATGTTCAGGAATAGGAACCCAGGAAGTTATCGTAGACATATTGATTCTCGTCTATAGAATTCTTAGCGGCCTTGCGGTTTTGCATGCAAATAGTTCTTCATCTGAAGACGCAAAGTGGTACTAATCATGCTCTAGCCAGGATTTATAGTATTTGCCATCGTCCAACTTCATGGCACTCTCCGTAATCATGAGGGGCCTGAAAGTGTCTATCATTACTGCTAATTCTCCTGTCTCTTTCTTCCCAATGCTTCTTTCATAAGCTCCTGGATGAGGCCCGTGCGGAATTCCGCCTGGGTGAAGGGTGATATATCCCTGATCTATGTCGTTACGGCTCATGAAATCTCCATCTACGTAATAGAGCATTTCATCTGAATCTATGTTGGAATGGTTGTAAGGAGCCGGAATGGCCTTTGGATGGTAGTCATACAGCCTGGGGCAGAAAGAACAGACTACAAAGGCTTTGGTCTCAAAGGTTTGGTGTACTGGTGGTGGCTGGTGCACTCGTCCGGTAATAGGCTCAAAATTATGGATGGAGAAGCCATAAGGAAAGTTGTAGCCATCCCAACCCACCACGTCAAATGGATGAGAAGCATACACTAGCTCATGAAGGTGGCCCTGCTTCTTTATCTTCATCAGGAATTCTCCTTCTTCATCAAAGGTTTCCAGGTTCTCTGGGAGTTTATAATCACGCTCGCAAAAGGGAGAATGTTCCATCAGTTGCCCAAACCAGTTTCTATAGCGCTTGGGTGTATAAATAGGATGGAAAGATTCCGCATACAGAATACGGTTTTCTTCCGTATCAAAGCTGATCTGGTAAATCATCCCTCTCGGAATAACCAGATAATCCCCATACTCAAACTTGATCTGCCCCACCAGCGTCCTAAGTACTCCACTTCCTTTGTGGATGAAAAGCAGCTCATCAGCGTCCGCGTTCTTATAGAAATACTCAGTTAGCGACTTTCTGGGTGCGGCTAAGCCTATATGGATGTCATTGTTGACCAAGATGGCTTCCCTACTGTCCAGAAAGTCATCCTTAGGGGGTAAATCAAAGCCGACCAGTTTTCGGGACATCATGTTTCTGTCCACTGCTACTTTAGGGCTCGTATCTATACTTTTCCCTACCTCCTTGACCATGGTAGGTCTGTGAATGTGGTACATAAGGGAAGACATACCATCAAAGCCAATGGTACCGAAAACCTGCTCATAGTAGAGATTCCCATCAGGCTTATGGAATTGGGTGTGTCTCTTCTGAGGAATTTGTCCGAGTCTATGATAAATGGGCATAGCTGAATATTTACATCAACATTTGTTGATGTAAATATATATTTATGTTGTCTTAGTTCAAAGGATTTATTTTCTTGCTTGCATGAGTGTGAAGACCAAAAGAGAGAAATTTGACCAGGTAGCCTTGGAACTCATCCATCAGAAGGGGTTTAAAGCTACCACCATGCGGGACATTGCCGGTATACAAAACTTTCCAGATTTGACCAATAAGTTTTTGTCAAGTGTTTTAAAATAACCAATCCTGAAGTAAACTTCTGCTCATAGCTGTGTATTTTTCCAAATAAAACACAAAGAGATTTATGGGAGGCTGCCAGGGGCGGCGCCTTCAAGCAGCTATAATGTTAAGCCTCTAAGAAATCTCCAGATTCCTGTGATATCTTCCATGATGAGGTCATTTTGTGATATTGACAGATGCGGTTGTCTTGCCCTTTTATACTCCAGATTATTTTTACCACCATGGCTGTCAATTATTCCTGTCTCCTGGCGGAGGAATAGCCAAGTGACCCCG
>JBCDBC010000787.1:0-3520 GCA_039184535.1 Bacteroidota bacterium
AAATAAGCTATTCCCTAAAAGGAAAACAGCCGGCACTGCTAGTATAGACCCAACTACCACTAAGGCTGTTTTTCTTTTGTTCTTTTTCCTGGCAGGCGGATCGAGTAGTCCTGCCTGTTCCTCCTCTCCTCTAACCAATTCAATTTCATCTGGCACAGAGGTAAACGACTGTGATTGTAAATGCTGTATTCTATGAATCAGTTCGTCCTTAGGCCAGATCTTGTAGGTAGGTGATGGCCCATCCGTACCTGAGAATCCATCTCTCCCATCACAGCCATCATTTCCATCAGACATGCTGCTACCATCTTTTAAATCCCCTCCGTCTCCCCCATCCCCTCCATCTCCACCATCACCTCCATGTCCACCCAGATTTCTGATTTCTATCAAATCCAGGTAAGTAGTCGCAACTTCATCTGTATAGAATGTGATCCTGGCCCCATCTCCTCCTCTTCCTCCATCGCCCCCGTCTTCACCGAGACCGCCTGAAGTCGCTCCTGCAGCAGCAGTTTCATCACATCCATCAGAGCCGTCTGCTCCATTCCCTCCATCTCCGCCATTCCCACCATAAGCTTCTATGAGTAGTCCTTCTCCTTCTATGTTAAGGATAGCTACTTCTGTAAAGTCTGAATTGGAAGCCAACACCTGCAGATAGGGAATAGAATCCCTGTAGATCGTTCTGACATAAACCTCTACCGGTAGGGCGTGCACACCGTCTCCTCCATTTCCACCAAACATTCTGCTACCACCATGAGGTGCATTGAAGTTCATACGGCTAAGAGAAGAAAATTCAGTCATCAATTCTCCTTCTGTCGTCAGACTAAAGTTGGGAATAGAAAGAGCATAATGTATGTTCTCAACATAATCGAGGGACTTAGGGAGACCTATTCCTCTGTCAGGATGAAAGATTCCATCTGTTTTCAAGACAGGGGTTAACCTGGATTTCATGAGGGTCGTAAGGGCGAGGGTATGCTGGAAACCATTGCTAAACTCCAGTTCCAGGCTTGGGTTCACATAGGTTTGATTCCCAATCTCCGTTCGGGCATGATAAGGGATACTTAGGTCTACGGGAAAAGGAATGTAAAAAGCCGCTCTGCTATGGACCTTGGAATCCCCCAGGTAGGTAACCTTTAGGTAAACGCTATCTTCCAGCTGATGGGCGAGTAAGGGATCTACCGTAATGATCCCATGATCAAGCTCTCCCCCGGCCACATTCACCTCAAACTTATTCCAGCCAAGAGATCCTCCTTTCCGGTCTACTATTCTGGTTTTTCCGTTCTTCAGAGTACAAACCAACTTTACCTTAAGCTGATGGGAAATTTCTACAGCCTCTTCTTCTACCAGGAGAATCTCAATAGAACGAAGAGAAGGCAAAGCCTGTAGTTGAAACGGCAGAAGGAGAAAGGTTAAAGAAAGAATCAGGGTAAAGATTAGACGCATAACTTACTCATTATGCTTGATGAGTTAAGCAAATACCCCTAAAATCAATATCTCAAATGAATAAGTGCGCTGACTCCTTTATCAGTCGTGAATGGGACTTTCGCCAGAGTTTTCTTCTGTAGTAGCCAACATATCCTTCTCTATCTCAGGAAGCTTTATATAAGAAAGCTGCTCTGTCCAGTAGGCTGTATGTTCCCCAAAAACGGGTAGTAGTTCCTCTTTAATAGGGCTTGCTGAGGGAGGATCAATGCTGAGTGGGTTTACAGCTCTTCCGTTCTTCCAGAAACGGAAATCCAGGTGTGGTCCGGTTGAAAGGCCTGTGCTTCCTACATAACCTATGATTTGACCTTGAGCTACCGGAACACCTACTTTAATCCCTTTTCCATAACCGGAAAGATGTAAGTAGCCGGAAACGTAATTACTGTTATGCTGGATCTTTACCATGTGGCCAGCCCCTCCGCTATAGTTTGCTTTGATCACCTTACCCGAACCTACTGAACGTACGGGCGTCCCTCTGGGCGCAGCATAATCTACTCCCAAATGAGGTCTTCTTATCTTAAGGACGGGGTGAAGTCGGCTGTATGAGAATCTGGAGGATATTCGTGTAAATTTTAATGGGGTCTTCAGGAAAGTCTTTCTCAAGCTATTTCCTTTCTCATCAAAGTACTCTCTCCCCTCTCCCTGGTCATACATGAAGGCATAGTGATCTTCTCCCATATGATTGAAGATGCCAGCTTGTATACTTCCTAGTCCGGCAAATTCTCCATTTACCTCATAAGAATCATAAATGATTTTGTAGCTATCCCCGGTTTGTAATCCGAAAAAGTCCACCTCCCATGCGTACACATCAGCCAGCTCGTTTACCAATTGTGGACTGGCGCCGGCATCCATCATGGAGTTGTAAAGGGAAGTTTCAATGACCCCGGATATGGTATTCCTGAGGGTATCCACTGGGTTCTGACCTTCTTCCACAGATACAGAGTCATCCAGATGCAGAATGACATAGTCTATGGCATTAGGTTGGTAGATGAAACTGGTAGCAGATTTGAGGGAATCTTTTTCGTGGAGAATGGTATAAGGCTTGTTGGCTTTGATAGCCCTAACGTTAAAGATATCCTTAGGAAGGCTCGCCAGTTGGGCAATCTTTTGTGCAGAGACGTTATATCGGCCCAAAATTTCACCCAAGTTTTCATTGGTTTGGATAGAGGCAGACACTATTTCCAACGAGTCTACTTTTATTCCAAACAACTTTCGGCTTTCTTTAATCGTATCAGCCTGAGAGATGATATCAGCCTGTGACTGACTTCCTGAGGTACAGGCCGAACACAGGAAAACAACCATTCCAATTAGAACAAATGGTGCAAGAACGCGCAAGGACATCTTCATATTTTCACCTAAGCTAGCGGTTTGTTATTTTGCAATCTAATATTTCTCAGAACTTTTTAAAAATCCAAGGCTTGAAACATGCAATTGCATAACAAGATAAATCGGGACGAACTGAAGGAGGCCATGCAAGCCAGCGAGGAAAGCAGACAGACCATTTCTTTCTATCAATATGCTAAACTTCCTGATCCACAGGCAGAAAGGGATATGCTGTATCAGGCATGGGAGGAACTGGGGGTAATGGGTAGAATTTACATCGCTTCTGAAGGAATTAATGCACAAGTAAGTGTTCCAGACACCCATTTGGAAGCTTTTCAAGCCCATGTGAATAGCATTTCCTGGCTAAAAGGGGTCAGACTTAACTACGCTGTGGATGATGACGGGAAATCCTTCTATAAACTCAAGTTTAAAGTCAGACCCAAGATCCTGGCCGACGGCCTGGAGGATGAGACCTTTGACGTAACCAATAAAGGGAAACACTTGAGTGCAGAGGAGTTTAATTCTCTCACTGCTCAGGATGATACCGTCCTGATAGATATGAGGAACCACTATGAGACAGAGGTAGGCCACTTTAATGGGGCTATTTGTCCAGATGTAGATACCTTCAGAGACTCTCTGCCCATAGTAGAAGATATTCTGGATGAGCATAAGGAGAAGAACATTGTGATGTATTGTACGGGTGGGATCAGATGTGAAAAAG
>JBCDBC010000788.1:0-3519 GCA_039184535.1 Bacteroidota bacterium
TAACGAGGGTCTGTCTTACGGAGAATTTCTAGTTTCTCTATTGATTCAGAATCCAGGGTAATATAGCGCATAGGGATTTTTCCCTAAATATACCTGTTTCATTTTGCTCTACTACTTAGTTGCACAATTATTTGATCTTGTATTATAGGGAGCTGGGTTTAAGCTGGTCCCAGCCTGAAGACCTCGAGCCGTATTTAATGCAGATTTTGCCCGGTCAACTGAAACATTTTTTGTCTCAAACTGAGCCCCATTATCCACAGCTTCAACCATCTCATTGTGGGCCAATTCTGTAAATGTTAGGTTAGTTCCCTCTCTACCTTCCGCATGAAACCACCTTGCAGGCTTGGAATCAGTTGCTATGCCAATTATTGAATGGCCAGGGCCTACTCCATCTGCATCTGGAATAAATCCTAAGGATATACTCCCATTACTATCATCCTCATCACTCTGTGGCTCGTATGGAAGAGTAAGGGGTTCTTCATCAGCAAATTGATCTTCTCTTTCCCCGATTCCATCCAAAGTAGTTGACCCTTCTCCAGATGAAACTGGCTCCATGAATCCAACAAAGAACCCACCTCTTAAAGCGAGTCTCAAAGCTCCTATAAGGGAAGTTTTTCCACCTTGTTTTACGGCTTCTTTTGTTGCTATTGAGGCAATACCTGTAGTTACTCCAGGTCCTACTCTGGCATTTTTTTGCTTTTTCTCTGGGTCTTCATCATTCGTATAGTCAGGCTCAGCACCGTCCAAATCTGTTGCCCAAATAGGTGTATTTCCAGCATACTGATAGGTAGTTAAATATTGAAATTTTTCAGCTAGCGGATCTACGCTAACAAATCTGGCTATGGCAGGATCGTACCATCTAAAGCCATAATCGTATCAGCCTAGGTCAAGCTTTTTTGAGAAAGAAAGATTGAATCAAAAATTTCAAAGAAATGTGAGAGATCATATCAAATGATATAGGCAAAATGATGGGAAAGCCGACTCCAAAAAATAAGTATTCCTGTCCCTCATTCAAAAAACAATTCCCCTACACAAAACGTGCAGGGGAATGCTTCCTTCTTTAATTCTCAAGTACTAGTTAAACCCACCTAATGGCTTAACTTTTAATTCGCCAAAATTCTTGTTAATGACTATGGTCAGTGCTGGCTCGTCGGGATTTTGCGTAAGCATATGGACTTCTCCATCTATTTCATAGCCTGCAGCCGTGAATGGAAGACCATGAATTACCAGCTCATATTCATTGTACTCAGAGTTATATCTACCGTCAGATTTTTGCTTGAGTTTGAACTCCTTCTTGCTACTCTTCTGGATAAACTCTCGGATCATAAAGTTCCCCTGGTGGTGATCATAGAAATCGCCACTGTCTTCGTATAGTTCTGAGTGCGTCTCTTTATGATGATAATAGGCATGCAGGGTCAACTGCTCCATCTTAATTTCCCCTACGTATTGCTGAACGGGATAATGTGGAAGTACAGCACCCGCTCTCACAAAAATGGGGGTCTGGTTGATAGGCGTTTCCACCGTAAACTCTTCCCTTCCTTTTTGTGGCTCATTGGTCCAGTAGTTATACCAGTGCCCTTTGGGAAGATACATTTGTCTGCTGCTTTCTCCTTCTCCTATGACCGGGCACATAATCAGGTCTTGTCCCATCCCAAATTCATCCATTCGGTAATAGGTCTCCTTATTATCCTGGTCAAAATAAACCAATGGCAACAGCATAGGTGTACCCTTGGTGGTATACTTCCAAAAAACTGTGTAGATATAAGGTAGTAGTTTATACCTCAGCTCAATGGCTTCTCTTACCAGATCTGTTATCTCCGGCCCGAAAGACCACGGCTCTTGTTCTCCATGATCACCGGAAGAATGCGTTCTGAAATAGGGATGGAAGACCGCCATCTGTACCCAACGCAAGTATAATTCTCCACTAGGATCACCGATAAATCCACCTATGTCAGACCCACAGAAGGATACCCCGGAAATACTCAATCTCTGGCACTGCATATTCGCTATCCAGAGGTGTTCCCAGGTGGCTATATTATCTCCTGTCCAAACGGCTGAGTAACGTTGTACACCAGCATAGCCTGAACGTGTAAGTACTACCGGTCTCCTTGGATATACGGCTTCCTTAACCCCTTCATAGGTGGCGCGGGCCATTTGCATACCATAGACATTGTGTGCTTTACGGTGGCTACATGGATGTCCATCAAAATCATGTCTGGTATCATCAGGGAAGGTTCCTATCCCAAAAACTGCCGGCTCATTCATGTCATTCCATACGCCGTGTATACCTGAAGCCATGAACTCCTCATACAGTCCTGCCCACCATTTACGTACCTCTGGATTCGTAAAATCCGGGAAGTAACACATACCCGGCCAAACTTCTCCTTCCATCAATGGTCCATCTGCCCTTCTACAGAAATAGCCGTTCTCTATACCTTCTTGATAAACGAAATAGTCTTTGTCTTTTTTGATCCCTGGGTCAATGATCACTATGGTCTTAAACCCATCCTCCGCTAACTCTTCTATCATCCGCTTAGGGTCTGGAAATTTCTCCTTATCCCAGGTAAAGCACCTGAAGCCATCCATGTAGTCTATGTCAATATTCATGACATCACAAGGGATTTTTCTGGCCCTCATTTCTCCCGCTATTTCTTTCACCTTGGATTCTGGGTAATAACTCCATTTGGACTGCTGATACCCAAGCGCCCATAGTGGGGGTAATTCTGGTGTACCCGTCAGGTATGCGTAACGCTCAGACACCTTAGTCAACTCTGGTCCATAGATGAAGTAGTAATTCATCTCACCTCCAGGTGCCCAGAAGCTACATACGTCTCCTCTTTCATGGCCAAAGTCAAAGTTGGTCCTAAAGGTATTATCCAGGAAAATTCCGTAGGCCATGCCATGATGGAGGCCTAGATAAAAAGGTATATTTTTATAAAGCGGGTCTCGCTGTTTTTCAAATCCATAGGTGTCAGAACCCCAGTTTTCCAGTCTCATACCCCTGAGGTTTAGCTCCCTGGGCTTATCTCCCATCCCATAGAAGTTTTCCTGTTCCTGGATCCTTTTGGAACAGTACACTATGTTTCCTCCTTTTTCTTTGTAAGGCTCCCAGTGGAAACCATGCTCATCCTCATTGATGAGACGTCCCTCTTTATCTACGATGGTAATCTTTAGGGTCTTTGTGACCTTACAAATGATCTCTTTAGTGATGAGGTGATACTGGTCCCCAACTACTTTTACCTGATAGGAAACCTCCTCAGAAGGTAAATCTTCTCTTACTGCATAAGAAAAATCATCATCAAATCTGCCTTCCGGAGAGAAACGGAATCTCAAGATAGTGTCTGTAACTATGCTGATTTCGAGTATAGTTTCCGGGCAGTACAGATACAGCTTATTTCCCTCTTTCTCCCATCTCTGGACTATCTGAGGAGACATTTTTCTGCGGACCTCCTCACGTCCAAGTTGCATGTAGTTCATAATCTAAACCTATTCAAATTAGCAGGTGATTTTCCAGTGAGA
>JBCDBC010000789.1:0-3516 GCA_039184535.1 Bacteroidota bacterium
CAGGAAAAAGAAGGTCACAGGGCTGATATGGAAGGCTCGCGGAAGGCGATGAAGCACTTGTAATACCTCTTTTTTGAAATAAGTCGCCATCTGTTGGGTCAGTAAAGAGTTTCTCTTCATGCCCTCTTCTTCATTTTCCTTGTTGAAAACGAAGCAAAAAACAAGAACGAACAAACCATGGCCTTCCCACAGGCCATCCTCCCTGTCCCGATTTGATCGGGATTCACCCCTGCGCACAGGAGAATCAGAGAGTTTTTAGGGGGAAGACATAAATTCGAATGAAAAGACATAATCTTCTTACCAGTGGGGATTTTTCAAATAAGTCATCACACTTAGTAGCAGACCTCTTCCCAAGGCAGTTGAAACTGCCACTAAACCCTCGAAAAAGAAAATGAGCCATCCTGATAATTCAGAATGACTCATATATATTCTCAAGAATAAATCTCTGTCTAGAAGTTTCCTTCCAGGTCTATACCTGTAGAAACTCTTTCGATAGCAGCTATATAGGCGGCTATCCTCATAGAGCATTTATACTTTTTATGTGTGTTGTACACATTCTCAAAGGCCTCTACCAATAAAGGTTCAGTCTTTTCTGTTACCTCACTCTCAGGATAGTAATGCCCTCTTCTGTTTTGAACCCACTCCAGATAGGAAACAGCTACTCCTCCGGAGTTAGCCAGGATATCCGGGATGATGAAGATCCCCTTCTTGTCAAGAATGGGGTCAGCGTTAGAGGAAACGGGTCCATTAGCTCCCTCCACTATCATCTTAGCCTGAATATCATCTGCATTAGATTCAGTGATGACGTTTTCTATGGCAGCCGGAATGAGAATATCTACCTCCAGCTTTAGCAGTTCATCATTGGTGATGTAAGAACCTTCATCATACCCTGCCAAAGTTCCATGATCTTGAACATAGTTTATGGCATGATTGACGTCTATTCCATTCTCATTATAGTATCCGCCAGTATGGTCGCTGATAGCCAAAATATTGACACCTTTCTCTTGAAGGAGTTTGGCAGTCCATGTACCTACATTACCAAATCCCTGTACGGCCACACTACAATCCTTCGACTTCCACTTCATTTTTTCTATACCCAGCATGGTTTGTAGCATCACGCCCCATCCTGTGGCAGGTATTCTTCCTTTAGACCCACCCAGATGCAGGGGTTTCCCGGTTACTACACCAGGGGTATATCCATATATTCTGGAGTACTCATGGAAGATCCAAGCCATTTCACGGTAGCTGGTACCCATATCCGGAGCTGGAATATCAGAATCCTCCCCAAACACATCCTTTAATGCTCTGGTGTAAGCTCTGGTAATTCTCTCTAGTTCATCTACACTCCGTACCTTGGGATTAAGGGTAATACCCCCTTTAGCGCCTCCATATGGAAGCCCTACTAAAGCGGCTTTCAGAGTCATCCAGCCTGCCAGTGCCTTCACTTCATCCAGGTCCACAAAAGGAGCATATCGGATCCCTCCCTTAGAAGGGCCCAAAACGGTAGAGTGAATAACTCGGTAGCCTTCAAATACTCTGGTAGTACCATCGTCCAGTTTTACGGGGAGGTGTACCTGGATGACTTTCTCCGGTACACTGATTATATCTTTGAAACGCGTATCCAGGTTTATGATTCTGGCTGCTTCAGTCATACGAGCCATAAAGGAAGCGTAGGGTGAAAGCTTCTGTACAGCTACTTTAGATTTTACTTCCGCCATGTTCAAATAGTATTTAAGCTATTCTAATTTAGAGAAAGCTACGATAGAAAACCAACAGGAGTTTGTTTTCTGTAAAAGAGGTAATATTTCCTATGGATACTTGCCAAAGAGGCAATCTAACAGCAGGTGAGATAAAAATATAAAAATGGTACAGCCATATACAATCCGTCAAACCTGTCTAACATCCCTCCATGCCCCGGAAGAATATTTCCTGAATCCTTCAGGTTCATGTGGCGCTTAAGTAGGGATTCTACCAGATCCCCCAGAGGAGAAAACATGCAGATGATTACAGCTATGGCCATCCAGTTAAAGGGAGGCACGGGGAGGTAAATCTGGAAAAAATAGCTGGTAATCAAGCAAAGAAGAATTCCACCTAAATACCCCTCCCATGTTTTATTAGGGCTTACCCTGGCAAATAGAGGCCGTTTCCCAAAAGATTTTCCAGCAAAATAAGCGCCTGTATCCAGCCCAAAATTCAGGAAAAGGATACCTAAAGGTAGGCTCGGATCATAACTCTCCTTGGTGGGAATAGAAAAGAAACAAAACAAAAGAAAGGGGATGAAACAGTATACCAGTCCTAAGATAATCCTGCCTATAGTCTCAAGTGGAGAATTCTCGCTTGAATTATAAAGGGTAAGAATTTGAAGTAAGGGGACAAAGAAAATAAGGGCTGCCAGAATGAAGCGATAAGGCAGATAGTCCGAGGGCCCGACTATCAGAGAATATAGAATGACAAGCCAAATGATGGAAGTGAACCCTAATACGGCCCAGTGATATGGGACTACTTTTACCTCGCTTAATCTTAAAAACTCTAATACACTGAGGCTGGAAACTATTAAGCAAAATAGCCAAACACCATAGTAGGAGTATATCATAACAGCCACAATAATTCCAGCTCCTACCAAGCCTGTTATTAAACGTTTTACGAATTCACTCATGTATCTGAACTATCAATTTTCCCCTGAGATGAAAGACGAAAATAGAAAAATAGACAGCTTATCATGGCTAAAAAGGAAATTATCCCCATATAAAGTGGAATAGAACTGCCAATTTCTTCTCCTTGTGGGTCTAAATACTGATAATACGCCAAAATGATGGAAACCGCATTATAAGAAAAATGAGCAATTATAGAAGGAATCAGACTACCGGAATAGTAAGTAAAGTAGCCCAGGAGAATCCCCAGGAAGAAACGGGAGAATAACCCAAATACCTGAAAATGGATGATGCTGAAAATGAAAGCGGTAAGGATGATAGCTACACGCGGAGACATGATGCGCTGAAAGGTATGCTGGAGAAATCCTCTAAAGAATAACTCTTCACACACAGCGGGAATGACCGCAAACACTAGAATATTAATAGCCAGGATAACAAATCCCTTTTCGGTAATGATTTGCTTAAGTAACTTTTCTGCAAGTGTTTCTGATGATTCCAGGCTTTCTTCCAGTGCTTGAAAAGAAGCCGGTAGAGAAAAAGACTCCGCATCAAAAGTAATGATCTGTACAAGAGGAATGCTCACCATCATGCAAACCACAGCCAGGATAATCATGCTTAAGAATAAGGGTTGGCTGGAGGCAGATGGGTTCATGACTTTCTGAAAATCACCCACAGTTATAAGTAAGAACAGGCCCACCAGCCCCCAGGTAGCTAGCTGATTAATGGCCTGTAACCACCTAAAAATGGCTCTTTCCGGAGCAGAATCTAAGCTGGAACCGCTTAGCACCTGAAAAACATCTTCCAGTCCATAGCCGTAAAAAAGCCCTACTATGGTAGCCCCAAGTGGCATAATGACGAGGGAGGC
>JBCDBC010000790.1:0-3516 GCA_039184535.1 Bacteroidota bacterium
AGAAATAGTAGGACTGCTGGGTCCTAATGGCGCTGGAAAGACCACCTCTTTTTATATGATAGTGGGCCTCATCCGCCCTAATAGCGGAGAGATCTTTCTGGATGATCAAAATATCACTTCCCTTCCCATGTACAAGCGGGGTCAGTTGGGCATAGGTTATCTTGCCCAGGAAGCTTCTGTGTTCAGGAACCTCTCTGTAGAGGATAACATCTCTGCCGTGTTAGAGATGGCTACCAAGATGAGTAAAAAAGAGCGGTTGGAAAGAACGGAGCAATTGCTGGAAGAATTCAGCATTACTCATGTGCGCAAGAGCAAGGGGAAAGTACTATCAGGAGGAGAAAGAAGGAGAACTGAGATAGCCAGAGCTTTGGCCGTTAATCCCAAGTTCATTTTGCTCGATGAACCCTTTGCAGGGATTGACCCTAAGGCAGTAGAAGATATCCAGCAGTTGGTTTCTGAGTTAGCAGAAAGAAATATTGGGATTCTCATTACGGACCATAATGTGCATGAGACCTTGAGAATCACCAACAGAACATATATTCTATTTGAAGGTCAGATCAGGATTTCTGGTACGGCTAATGAAATAGCCAATGATCCTGAAGCAAAAAGGCTCTACCTGGGAGAAAACTTCCAACTCGATCGCTGATGTTGATTGTCCACAAAATTGCCAGTTGGTTTCTAAAAAGGAGGATAGAACAGATAGAACAATTTACTCGCTATCCACATGAAACGCAGACGGCCCATTTCCAGCACCTCATACATCGGTCTCATCTGACCAGTTGGGGTAGGGAATATGGTTATGAGACCAACATGTCAGTGGACGAATTCAGAAACAGAGTGCCCATCAGCACCTATGAGCAAATGTACCCCTATATAGAGCGTATGCTGAAAGGGGAAGCCAATGTGCTATGGCCAGGGAAGGTAGAATGGTTTGCCAAGTCCTCCGGCACCACCAATGACAAGAGTAAGTTCATCCCCGTTACAGAAGAGTCTCTGGATGAATGCCACTACAGGGCAGGACAGGATTTACTGTCTCTCTATTTTCATGTAAATCCCCAATCCAAGATGTTCTCCGGGAAAACCCTTTCCATAGGAGGAAGCCACACCATCAATAAGCTAAATGAGCACTCTCGATTTGGAGACCTAAGCGCAGTTATAGTCGAAAACCTACCCACATTCTACCAGCTCATGCGCACCCCCTCCAAGGAAGTGGCCCTCATGGACAATTGGGAAATGAAGATAGAGGCCATAGCAGATGAGGTAATGAATAAGGATGTTACTTCCATGGCAGGCGTACCTACCTGGACGCTCATTCTCCTCCACAGAATTCTGGAAAAAAAGGGGATCACGAGCGGCGACCTGAGAGAGGTCTGGCCCAACATGGAGCTATACCTGCATGGGGGCGTGAAGTTTGATCCATACCGGGAGCAGTTTAAGGAGATCATTCCCCATGCTGACATGAACTATATGGATGTGTACAACGCATCTGAGGGGTTTTTTGCGGTCCAGGATGACCTGAAGAGTCCAGATATGTTGCTCATGCTGGATTATGGCATCTTCTATGAGTTCATTCCGGTGGAGAATCTGGATCAGGAACACCCTAAAACGCATACGCTAGACGAGGTAGAGCTGGGAAGAAATTATGCCATGCTCATCTCTACTAACGGTGGTTTATGGAGATATCTCATAGGAGATACTGTAGCCTTCACTTCCCGCTATCCGTACAAAATCAGAATCACAGGTAGAACCAAGCATTTTATCAACGCCTTTGGAGAAGAGGTGGTGGTAGAAAATGCGGAAAGGGCCCTTCAGGAAGCCTGTAAGCAGACGGGTGCGACCATTGGTGACTATACGGCCGGTCCCATCTACCTGGAAGGAAAAAATCAGGGTGGACATGAGTGGCTCATAGAGTTTGTGAACCAACCCTCGGACCTGAATATGTTCACTGCTATTCTGGATAAAACCCTCCAAAAGGTAAACACAGATTATCAGGCTAAGCGTTCTCATGACATCGCCCTAAAATCTCCTACCGTCCACAACCTGCCGAAAGGCACCTTCTACGGCTGGATGGCCAAACGCGGAAAACTCGGCGGCCAGCACAAAGTCCCCCGCCTCGCCAACCACAGAGAGTACATAGAAGATATTCTGGAGATGATAGGGTGAGTTTATTCAAGTTAAAAGAGTAGTCCTGATTTGTGATGAGAACAAGGGTTATTACTGTACCTAGGAATCAAGCTGCTGAAAAAAAGCTTGATTTCGATGAAGCTGAGCCTTCGGAGTTAATCGAATGGACTGTTTCAGAAGAGGAATACATCTTAATTGAGAAGTATGGCCTTTTTGATGTGATAAATGAGACAGCAGACGTAATTATCGACGATTTTGAGTCAGAATTGGTAAGGGGAATCCCGACACTAACAAAGGTTTTGAATGTGTTGAAAGAGAAAAGAAAACGTAAAAAATATCAGAACCTAGAGGTA
Source organism: Bacteroidota bacterium (assembly GCA_039184535.1). GTDB lineage: Bacteria > Bacteroidota > Bacteroidia > J057 > J057 > JBCBKZ01. The sequence continues at coordinate 2,478 of JBCDBC010000790.1, forward strand.
CTTCACAGCTTGATCAAGCTATTTGAAGAAGCCATTGCTAGGGCAACTGGGGTATATTTTTTCTTCTAAATGGATTTCTTTCCCATTGTTACATGTTATTACCTATGCCAAAGGTCAATTGTATCGACCGTCGCCACTGCCCAAAAGCAGCTTCGTAGGAGCGCCATCTTCGTAGAAAATATAGTCAATCAATGATAAGCCTCGTAGAGGCGAAACCATTCACCATAATATTAGGTGTCGCCCATACTGGGCTAGATTGACTATCCGGATTTTTCTACGAAGGTTCCAGCCCTAATGGGCTTTACATAGAAAATCTTTCTTCCCTCATCCGAACAATTTATCCGTCAGTATCAATCCTCTGGTTTATAATTGAAAAATGCGTTTACTTCTTTCATTAGTTTCATTTCGGTAAGCCCACTTCTTCTTTTTAACACTTTTATTGGGGATTGATCGGAGGGGTTGATTAACTCCAATTCTATATAATACTGTAGGTCGCCATTTCTAACCACTGACTCAAATGTTGAGATATACATTAGCTTAGATCCTTTCTTTATTCCTATGGCATACAAATCGGCATCCCAATGATCAACAATCTCAAGTATCTGATTATCAAAGTTGGATTTAAGAGTCTCAATTAGATCCAATATGGACTTATCCTTAACCATAGTGACATTTTATCCCCCGATTTAGGTAACGATTATTTGTATATTAGAGTATTCCTTAAAAATAGTCAGGTATGAGTAAAGCTGAATTGCTCGAAAAATATAAATCTTTACCTGCCCACCTTCAGTTGGTGGTAGATAATGTGATTGAGTCATTAATCACTAATCCCTCAACTTCTTATGAGGAGTTAGTGGACTCGGTACGTTGGGCTGAAGAACCAGATAACTCTGCTTTATATGGATTGGGTAAGGAGAACCCCTTAAACCTGGAAGAAATCCGCTCGAACAACTGGAAAAAATGATTTTGTTGGATTCAAACATTGTGATTGAGGTAATCAATCATAATGCTGAAGCCCTTTCCCTCATTCAACAATGGC
>JBCDBC010000791.1:0-3511 GCA_039184535.1 Bacteroidota bacterium
CCAGCCGTTTTAACGTATTACCACCGTATGGAAGGATCTGCCTTATCATAAAAGTTCCTTCCAATAAGTCCATATAATTTCGAATAGTCGTATGACTAACTCCAAGAGATGAGCCAAAAGAACTAAAATTGATAGTCTGCCCATTATTATGCGCTAACATCTGCCAAAGTCGCCTCATGGTTCTTACAGAAACACCAGCAAACTGCAATACATCTCTTTCCAAAAAAGTGTTGATAAAATCTAATCTCCATTCGTAAGAAAGACTATCAGAAGATGATAATAAGCTTAATGGGAATCCCCCTCTACTCATATATGTTTCCAATACATACTCATCACCAAGTTCAGACCACAAAAATGGTGTCAAGGATTTAAAACTGATTCTCCCTGCCAGTGATTCAGAGCTTTGCTTTAATAACTCACGTGAGGCAGAACCAAGAATTAGGAATCTGCCTGCTCGCCTTTCTTCATCTATTAGGCTTCTTAACAGGGGAAACAACTCTGGTTTTCTCTGAACCTCATCAAGACATATGAGACGATCTTTATTTGCAGATATAAACCACTCTGCCTGATCCAACTTACTAAGGTCTGAAGGCCGTTCAAGATCGAGGTATAGGGCATCATCAACTCTGCTAAGGATATGCTTTACCAGGGTAGATTTGCCGCATTGACGAGGGCCGAGAACAGCTGTAGCTGGATTAGATTGTAATGATGAGAGAATTGTCTCCTCTAATCTCCTGGCTAAATACATAGTATTTTATTGCAAAATGAAATATAGATTTTCAATTTACAATAAATTTACCAATTCTCTTTCAGGAAAATATGTGAATTTGTGGCTAAAACATGAGCTTCTTATCCCTGATTTTTCTTCCCCTGATCAAATGAGACCTCGGCTGTGATGGCTGAGACGAAAGATGTTTCGCCTCTACATTGTTAGAAACAAAAAAACGGGCGCCTTAAGGCACCCGTCCTGTATTCACAATACTCTTCTTTGCTTATTTCGCTTCGTCTACTTCTTCGTATTCTACGTCTGTTACGTCCTCGTCAGCTTCAGCTGAAGCTTCCGCTCCGTTGGCTGCAGCGGCTGGATCTCCTTCCTGAGAAGCCTGCTGTGCAGCGTAGATTTCCTGAGAAGCGTTCTGCATAGCTGTGTTAATGGCAGCCATGGCAGCATCTATCTTATCAATGTCTTTGGCAGCATGTGCTTCCTTCAACTCAGCCAGGGCACCGTTGATGGCCTCTTTGTGGTTGTCAGACAACTTGTCGCCTACATCATTCAGCATTTTTTCTGCTGTGAAGATGGTAGAGTCAGCAGCATTCAGCTTTTCTACTTCTTCTTTCTTGCGAAGGTCCTCAGCCTCATTTTCTTTGGCCTCACGCTTCATGTTCTCGATCTCAGCATCACTCAGACCGGTAGAAGCTTCAATACGGATCTTCTGCTCTTTACCTGTCGCCTTATCACGGGCACTTACACTCAGGATACCATTCGCATCTATGTCAAAGGCTACCTCAATCTGAGGGATACCTCTAGGTGCTGGTGGAATTCCGTCCAGATGGAACTTACCTAAGGTGCGGTTATCACCCGCCATAGGTCTTTCTCCCTGAAGTACATGAATCTCCACTGATGTCTGGCTATCTGCCGCAGTAGAGAAAGTCTCAGACTTCTTGGTAGGGATGGTAGTATTCGCATCTATCAGGCGAGTCATTACTCCTCCCATGGTTTCGATACCTAGAGAAAGTGGCGTAACGTCCAGTAGAAGAACGCCCTTCACATCACCTGAAAGTACCCCACCCTGGATAGCGGCACCTACTGCTACTACCTCATCAGGGTTTACACTCTTATTAGGCTCACGCTTGAAGAAGTCTTTCACAATCTCCTGTACCTTAGGGATACGAGTAGATCCTCCTACAAGAATTACCTCATCTATTTCTCCCACCTGAAGCTTAGCAGCTTCTATCGCTTCTCTGGTAGGGGTTAGACATCTGTCAAATAGCTTGTCAGCTAGTTGCTCAAACTTGGCTTTGGTCAGGGTCTGCTCAAAGTGCTTAGGACCGTCAGCATCCATAGCCAGGTAAGGCAGGTTTATGTCAGCCTGAGAAGTGGTGGACAGCTCAATCTTGGCAGTCTCAGCCGCTTCTTTCAGACGCTGGAGCGCTTTAGGATCTTTTCTCACATCGACGCCATGCTCCTTCTTAAACTCTTCTGCCATCCAGTCTATGATCACCTGGTCGAAGTTATCACCTCCCAGATGTGTATCACCATTGGTAGAAAGTACTTCAAATACACCGTCTCCCAGCTCCAGGATAGAGATATCAAAGGTACCTCCACCAAGGTCAAATACAGCTACTTTAACGTTCTTATCCTGCTTATCCAGTCCGTAAGCCAGGGCTGCTGCCGTAGGCTCGTTAATGATTCTTTTTACTGTCAGACCTGCAATCTCACCTGCTTCCTTAGTGGCATTACGCTGTGAGTCATTGAAGTAGGCAGGTACAGTAATTACTGCTTCCTTTACTTCATGTCCCAGGTAATCTTCAGCCGTTTTCTTCATTTTCTGAAGAATCATGGCAGAAATCTCCTGAGGCGTATATGTTCTGTCATCTATTTTAGCTACTGCTAATCCATTTCTTCCGCTAGCCATTTCATAAGAAACACCTTCTGTTTCTTTCTTGGACTCAGCGTAAGTCTGACCCATAAATCTCTTGATAGATCTAATGGTCTTCGTTGGATTTGCCAGTGCCTGACGTTTTGCCTGCTCACCTACGATTCTCTCACCTTCCTTCGTAAAAGCCACTACTGATGGAGTGGTTCTCTTCCCTTCTGAGTTTATGATTACAGTAGGTTCGTTCCCCTCCATGATGGCTACAGCAGAATTCGTAGTTCCTAAATCTATGCCTATAATCTTACCCATTGTATAAATTATTTACTGTAGAATTATCTATTAAAAGTTGTGTTAATAAGGGTTAATCTATGTTGACGTCTTTCACATCCCCATCTTCTTCTTTTTCTTGCTTTTCCAATGGAAAGCGGACTCTCAATAAGCCATTGTCAAAGCTTGCTTTGATTTTTTCCAGTTTTACATTCTCAGGTAATTCAAAATGCCTGATGAAATCTCCCAGCTTTCTTTCTCTCTGGTAATAAATTCTTTCCTTATCGTCAGAAATCGTCTTATTCCCCTTCACCACTAACTCATCTTCTATTACCTGTATGCTCACTTCCTCTTTCTTCATTCCGGGAAGTTCTATCTCTATCCAGAAATAGCCGTCCGATTCATATGCATCAGAGGCAACGTGGAAAGTGCTTCCCATATAGTCTCCACTCAGGAAGCCATCTACAACATCATTGACCTTCTGACCAAAGTCTGAAAGGCCGTCTTTAAAGCTTTTAAAGTAATCTTCTGGTTCTTTTCCGGTCATGACTTATCAGTTTGGTACACTCTGTATCAACAATCCTGGTGCCATCCCATGTAGAAAGTCGTTATGACGGAAAATGTGGAAAAATCCTTGCCATTATGAC
>JBCDBC010000792.1:0-3511 GCA_039184535.1 Bacteroidota bacterium
ATGCAATTGCATAACAAGATAAATAGGGACGAACTGAAGGAGGCCATGCAAGCCAGCGAGGAAAGCAGACAGACCATTTCTTTCTACCAATATGCCAAACTTCCTGATCCACAGGCAGAAAGGGATATGCTGTATCAGGCATGGGAGGAACTGGGCGTGATGGGTAGAATTTACATCGCTTCTGAAGGAATTAATGCACAAATAAGTGTTCCAGACACCCAGTTGGAAGCTTTTCAAGCCCATGTGAATAGCGTTTCCTGGCTAAAAGGAGTCAGGCTTAACTACGCTGTGGATGATGACGGGAAATCCTTCTATAAACTCAAGTTTAAAGTAAGACCTAAGATCCTCGCTGACGGCCTGGAAGACGAGACCTTTGACGTTACCAATAAAGGCACACACCTGAGTGCTGAGGAGTTTAATTCTCTTACTTCTCAGGATGATACCGTCCTCATAGATATGAGAAATCACTATGAGACGGAGGTAGGCCACTTTAATGGGGCCATTTGTCCAGATGTAGATACTTTCAGAGACTCCCTTCCCATAGTGGAGGATATACTGGATGAGCATAAGGAGAAGAATATAGTGATGTATTGTACAGGAGGGATCAGATGTGAGAAAGCCTCTGCCTGGTTCAAGCATAAAGGCTTTGAGAATGTGTTTCAGCTGGAAGGGGGAATCATCAAGTATGCCAGAGATGTAGAAGCTGAAGGTCTGGAGAATAAATTCAGAGGGAAAAACTTCGTCTTTGATGAAAGGCTGGGAGAGCGTATCAGTGATGAGATCATAGCGAAGTGTCACCAATGTGAAAAACCCTGTGATACCCATGTTAACTGTAAGAACGAAACCTGCAATCTCCTTTTCATTCAATGTGAAGAATGTGCTGCCAAGTATGATGGGTGTTGTTCTGAGGAATGCATGGAGTATATCAAGCTCCCACTGGAACAAAGAATTAAACTGAGAAAGGGAAAAGATAGTCGCATTCGGATTTTCTCCAAAGGAAGGTTTCACAAATCATCTACCAAGGAAGTAGAATCCTAATTAACCCTCTTCAATGAAGTATTCTTTTTATCTGCTCCTTGTGATTGTATTCTTGTCTATAAGTTGTAAGAGCCATCTACAAACCTTAGTTGAGGAGGCCCCTCTTATTTCGGTCCAAATACCCATGAGTGCGACGGATTCTCTCCTGCTTCCCAAAACTCCTGAGAAGATGGTTTCCCTGGCACCTAATTTTACGGAAATCATTTACCTACTTGGAGCAGAGGACAAGCTGGCCGCCCGTTCTGAATCTTCTACCTATCCAGAAAAGGCATACGAACTACCCGAAGTGAGGGGATTTCCTCATCCTGAATTGGAGGATCTCATGTCTTATGAACCAGAGGTGGTATTGGTTTCTCCGGAGATGAAAGCCCAGTATATTTTCCCTGACAGTATTTCTACCTATACCACTTTGACGGATAATCTAGATCAGCTGTTTACTGCCATAAAATATGTAGGAATGCTTACTGAGCACCAAACACAGGCAGCACAGATAGTAGATTCCCTTTCTTCTCTTAAGAATGCCATTAGTTCTGCTACTAAGGATGAGATCAGCTACCGGACCTTAATACTCGTGCGTTCGGACACGCTAGTAGCAGCAGGTGGATCAGGAATGCTAAATGAGTTGATAGAGATGGCTGGAGGAGTTAACTGCTTTGGGGACAGAGCAGAGATGTATGTACCCATCAGCCCACAAGAGTTTTTGGATGCTCAGCCTGAGTTTCTGATCATCCCTTCCAAAAACACACAAATATATGGAGACCTAATCTCCAGGTATCCGGGCTTCCAGTATACTGAAGCGGAAAAGCAGAATCATGTGTTTATTGTGGATCCTGAGGTATGGTTCAGCCAAAGTCCAAGAGTATTTGATGCTGGCCTGGATCTCACCCAGATGTTCCATAGCCATCTGGTCAGAGAAAACTTCCTCCCAAATGATACCCTATGAGGCTGTAGCTTCAGCCTTTTCCATTTCTTCCCATTCCTGCCATGCAAGTGCAGAAGAGCCTAAAATGGCGGTATTATGTCCTTGTAGGTTAGAAGAAAGGAGCTTTACCTTATTGGCGTAGACTGCTGGTAGTAAGGCGTTAAGGCTTTTTTCAGTAGGGTCCATGATAAGAGAGCCCGCCTTTGCTAACCCACCAAAAATGATGATGGCTTCCGGATCATACATGACCACCACATCATGTAGGGCTTGCCCCAGCAAAGTACCCGTTATATGAAAGGCTTCCTTAGCTATGATATCTCCTTCCAGGGCAGCTTCATTGATATCTTTTGCCTCAAGCTCCTCAAAAGAGAATCTTCTGAGTCTGCTATCTTCTACCCTGTTAGCAAGTAATTCAAATAAGGTCTTTTTGATGCCTGTGGCAGAAACGTAGGTCTCCAGAGATCCTTTCAAGCCTGTTGTATGCATTCTCCCTCCTGGTACACAGGTGATATGTCCCATTTCTCCTGCAAAACCGTCATGCCCGTATACCAGTCTTCCATCCATCACAAAGCCTGATCCCAAGCCTGTTCCTAAAGTAATCACCACGAAATTCTTCATCCCTTGAGCTACACCAAACTTCATTTCTCCTAATGCAGCAGCATTGGCGTCATTCGTGATCCAAATGGGTAGGTGAACTTTATCTTGTATGAGTTTAGCCAGGGGAACTTTCTCTCCCCAATCCAGGTTAGGGGCGTTTTCTATGTAACCCGTGTAGTAATTCGCATTGGGGGCTCCTACTCCTACAGCCTTAATACTATGCCCTTCTCCTATCTCTACTTTTAGCTGTTCTACCGCTATACAAAGGTTGGTGATAAAATTTTCTACAGGTTTATGTGCTTCCGTTTCTATAGAAGTGTGAACAGGGCATGTCCCATTGCGGGTAACCAAACCAAGCTTGGTATTAGTACCGCCAATATCTATCCCCAGGGTTACATCCATCTCGTATTGTGTTTAATAGTTAAAGCTAGGATAAAGGCAGAAGTTTTACAATATCCAGAAACGGTTTGGCGAAGATAATTAGCTTAGTCAGCCATATCGAATAACAGTATAGCTTTAGATGCAAATTGAAATAAATAAATTTCCTCAATGCCAAATTGACATAATTAATCCTGCCATTACGACATTTTAAGTTCTCCTATTTTGCGGGAAAATTATATATTATCCATCACAAACATAACAAAATGGCTAGCTCTAAAGACCTGCAAACAAGTGTATTACAGTTCTCCAATAAAAGTAGGATTAGTAATTCTTCAAGGGAAGCATATGAAGAAATATGCTTGCTTGTAAGTGAAAACTTAATTGATGAGGCATTTAATGAACTCTTAAAGATAAAAGGAGAAGATAAAAAGAGTAATGGTTTGGATATTATTACTGAACTAGTTCTTCTTAGAGCGCAATATAAAGATATTGAAGACGATAATGCTAACAACGTAATTGAAAAGGATTATTACTATATGAAAAAAAGTACTGTTAGGAAAAGCCTATTGTCCA
>JBCDBC010000793.1:0-3510 GCA_039184535.1 Bacteroidota bacterium
CCAACGGTCCTGTACTGTTTGAGCTTTTCTCCAAATAGGAGCGCATAGATGCCTATGAGACTTATGATGAAAGTAGAAGGTACGCTCAGCTGTGCCCGACCGAATTCTAGTGGATGAATTTCATCCAGTTGTTTTGCTTCTAAAGAAGCTAGCTGTTTCAGGAAAGGGATATCATATTGAAGCTGCCAGATGAGATTGGGAAGTACCATGAGGAAGGCTAACCCCAGTGAAATATACAGCCATTTATCCTTATACAGTTTTCCTTTCTGGTAGAAGAATAAACCTGCCAACAGGCCTATAGCCCATATGCTCATTGTGTACTTATTCAACATACCGAGACCGAGACTTACTCCCAGACAAATGAGAAGTCTATAATCAGGTTGTTGGATGTATTTGATCAGGAAGTAGAAGCCCAAGGTCCAAAAAAGTTGGTCGAAGGCTACAGGCTGGAATAAGGTGTGGTTTCGGTAGAAGGGGAGAAAGGCCAGTACACATATACCTGTGAGGAGAATAGCTCCCTTCTTACCTCCGAGATCTTTGGCCATCAAACAACACAGTAGGAGAATAGCCAGGCCTGCCAAGGTAGGGAAGAGGCGCACGCCCACCAGAGAATAATCAAACAGCAGATAAGCTATTTTTCCCATCCAGGCTATGAAAGGAGGGAATTCCATATAACCCCATGCCAAGTGTTCACTAACGGATAAGTGAAGAAGTTCATCCCGATGAAAACCATAGTTTTGATTCCCAAACCAATGGATGAGAAACTTAATCCCGGCCAAAGGCAGGATAATGGGAAGATACTTTTTCATGGGTTGCTGCTAGGAAATAGTGTGTTCTTCTATCTCTAAGACTCAGGCTGTGTGCGAGAGGTTGCGGTAAGCTTGAATTTAGGTAAGGAATGCCTCGGGCTAGGGAAGGAAATACCCTATTAATAGCAGAAGCCCAATAAGGAGAAGTACTATCCAACCTGGATGCTTTCCTTTAGTGCCTAGTAGAACCAGGACAGATCCTGTTAACATGGAGAGAGAGGCGCTGATGATGAGAATGGTTACCCATTCAGGAGGTAATTCCTGAACATTGAAAGCAATAAACAAGATGATAGCAGCTAAGGCCCAGGCAAAGGCAGTAGCCATATGCCAGCTAGCCCAGATAATTCTCACATGATCTTCTTTCCACTCTCCTCCCTCCCTGGATGGAATGAATTGGCCTTCCTCTTTTTTGCTTTGGAAGATGAGTTTTTCTCCCACTATGGTGTGAATGGCGCCGAGGAGGATACTTAGTATGCCAGCTATAAGGTAGTAGAGGTTCATGAAAGTAATCTACTGAAATTTTGGTTCCTTAAACTAGAAGCTAAGCTTTTAAGAGTTAATCTCTTATCAGTATCTCTGCAATGTTTTTTCTTAAGTAGGAATGGTTAAATATGGTGATAGTATCTAGTGGATTTTCCAGGTGATAATAGCTAAGTAGACTTGTAAGGTGAATTTTTTCTGCGGAAATACTATCTATTGTCGAATGGCTCAACCTAACTTCAGTCCAATCTTCTCTAGGTAAGGCTATTAAATACTGTCGCTCGAACCAATTTTCATACCCATTATCCTCTCTATGTTCTATGAACTGAATTGGTTTTCCCTCAACTATTATTGTTATGGTGTCTATTGAATGCCCACCGAATGACCTCAAGCCAAAGTCAATATGGACAGATTTACCTATAAAGGATTTGTTCAGATATTCGGGTTTTAGATACCTAATATTGGAGCCATCTTGAGAGAAGAGACTAATAGAAGAGAACCAAATTAATGAGATGAATATTAATTTTTTCATTCTGACTGAATGGGAACTTCTTTAACCTTTTGGGTTATGTTTTGAGTGTTGGCTAGTTACGCTTGACGGTAGGATTAATGGGAGAAGACTTAGCGTATATTAGCTCGGCAGAAATATCGTATTCACAGGGTATATGTTGGCCATTTATATCCTTCATTTCGGCTATACCTTCCCAGTAAATACCCCCCAAAGGATCAATCTTAACCTTCTGAAAGGTTTCTTCTGCAAGTACCTTTTTAGTGTACTTATCATTTCTGTCTAGAACTTTATCAAGATCCACCGTACGGATTTCACCATTCTTGAAATGGCAAATCAGTTTAAAGGGGCTTTGAACTTCGACTGAAATGATTTTATGCATCTTTAGCTGGCCTCTATTGTAACGGTTCAATTTTATGGAATTCCTTAGAATCCCACATAGCCATTAATTTCTCCTTGTGTATTTCTGCCCATGCACTCACTAACTTCAATTTGCTTAATGGTAAGTCTCCATTAAGAATAGTACCATTACTGATCAAAATGTTTGCCTCAAATTCGGCATACTTAGCTTTGAAATGAGGGGGATTATGATCATTGAAATACATATAAATGACTATTCCGTAAAACCTACTGATTTCTGGCATAAATAATTGTTGATTCAACTCTTATGTCAGGCAAAGTAGATTATAGCTTGGGCTCTCTAATGTAACGTTTTTTATCCTTTTTCAGTTTTTTATGCTGAATTGCAACTCCTCACCTCTCCAACCACTCCTTAAAGGCACTCACTTTTAGCCTACTGACGATGGGCTGTTCTTCAGGCTTTACGCTTAGCTGAAGTACGATCTTGCGGTTGAAATAAGGTTCAAACGACTGTATTGCTTTACGGCTGATGAGCATTTGCCTATTGATGCGGAAGAAATCCTGGGGGTTACAGACAGATTCCAGGTACTCCATCTTTTTGAAAAGGGGGAATTTGTCTCCTGAGAAAGTGTAGAGGTAGACGTTCTCATGTTCTACGGTAAAGAAGGCTACTTCCTCCACTCTTTTGACCAGGGTTTTCTCCCGAAACTGTGTCAGGAAGTTCTGCTGCCACTTTGGGACTTCTTCAGTTCGGATATTAACAGGTGGTGTTTGCTTAGCCTGCAGATTGGCGGCCAGGGTTTTGTACTTTTTGAGGGCTGTATGTATATCCTCTTCTTTGAATGGTTTCAGTACGTAGTCTATTCCGTTATTTTTGATGGCTTGAAGGGTATACTCGTCAAAGGCGGTGCAGAATACGATGGGCACAGTTACATCTACATGCTTGAAAATCTCAAAGCTATGCCCATCTGCCAGTTGGATGTCGAAAAAGAGGAGGTCCAGGTTGTGCTGGTACTTATTCAGGTAGGGAACTGCCTCACTCACTGATTCCAACTTCTCTATGACCATGAAATCAGCATCCTGTTCTATGATCTCCTGTAGGAGGGAAGCTGTGTGGGACTCGTCTTCTATGATAAGGACATTCATGTCTAGAGATAAGTTTTAGTCATTTGTAAAAAAGTATTCACGCCAAGTCGCAAGGAGTTAAATCTCTCATTCAATCAATCATTCTCCACCCAGCATTACCCCTTTTCTATCAGCTTTAGTTTAACAGTAAAGACTTCATCAGTCTCTTCCACCTCAATCCCATCCTTCACATCCATCAATTGATAGCGTTTTTTGAGGCTGTCCAGG
>JBCDBC010000794.1:0-3506 GCA_039184535.1 Bacteroidota bacterium
AATGTGCCACTTATGTGATGGCTTTGTCTCCCGACTCATCAGATGGGATAAAGAGGAAAAATTGTTGTTTGCCGCCAATCAATCCCAAAAGGGGCAAACGATACTTACAAAATTCGGATCTACCTCACAGGCAGAAGGGACTGTCTTCTTTCTGGAGAATGACCAATTATACACTCAGTCCACAGCAGTACTGAGAATCCTCAGGCTGTTACCTTTTCCTTTCAGCCTGATGTATGGCTTATCTATTTTTCCCGCTCCTATTAGAGATGTAGTGTATGGCTGGATCTCTAGAAATAGGTATAGGTGGTTTGGGAAAAGGAATACCTGTAGAATGCCTACCCCAGAAGAAATGAAAAGATTCATATAGGTAGATTCTTGAATTGGATGTCAGTAGGATAATCCTTAATATATATGATTATTCTAATTTGACTTTATGATTCGACCTCTCCTCTGTTTTCTTCTAACCAGTTTATTTTTCATTGAGCTTCCTGCACAGGAGCTTCCATATGCCGCTGACAGACTCATTGCGTCCGTTAGACAAGATGGACTTACCAAATCTGCTTCTACCTATACATTTAAGGATCAATCCCAAGCTAACTGGCTAAAATCCTTAGGAGTGAAGGAACTAGAAAGCTTGGCTCCGGTAAGCAAAAACCCATACATACCTGTCTTGCTGAAGTTTGAAGGAGCTATGGACGTGCCCGCCATGGTAGAGACATTGATGGCTTCGGGTCAGTATGAATATGTGGAACCAGACTATAAAGGCTATGGAGCAGGAAAAATGGGTACTGCTCCTTCAGATCTTTTATTTGGAAGACAATGGGGATTAGAGAATGACGGAAGCTTTGATAATAAAAGTGTGGTAGACGCTGACATAGACATGACAGATGCATGGGAGATTACCACAGGGAGTAGGAGCATAATCGTAGCTATTCTGGATTCAGGTTTAAAGCCTGACCACCCTGAGTTCAGGGATAGATTATGGACAAACCTCTGGGATGTTAGGGGAAATAGTACAGACGATGACAGAAATGGATATATAGATGATTACTGGGGATGGGATTTTGTTAATGAAGGAGATAATGACTCAGAAGATAATGATCCTACTGATGACCACGGTCATGGAACCAATGTAACGGGTATTTTAGCTGCTAGTGGGGATAATAATCTTGGCTATGCAGGTGTAGACTGGAATTGCCAGATTATGACCCTCAAAATCCTGGATGATGAAAACTCGGGATTCTATTCCTGGTGGATTAAGGCCATCTATTATGCCGTAGATAATGGAGCTAATGTCATCAATATGTCCGTAGGAGGAGGGGGCTTTTCTGCCGGGATGGAGGATGCTATTCAGTATGCTTTCCAGCAGAAAGTACCTGTGGTAGCTTCCATGATGAACAATAATAACGACCTGGATCATTATCCTGCTTCTTACAAAGAAACCATAGCTGTAGGAGCTACAGATACAGATAATAGACGTGCCAGCCCCTTTTTCTGGAGCCATACCAGTGGCAGTAATTATGGGAGGCATATTGACCTGGTAGCACCCGGTAACTTCATGTATGGACTGGCATATAATTCTAATACAAACTATGGTACCTTCTGGGGAGGAACCTCCCAAGCTACTCCTTTGGTAACAGGGGTTATCTCCTTGATGAAAGGGATAGATACAGAATTAGCAGTAGATGAAGTCCGAAACCTGCTCAAAAGGGGCGCAGTGGATGAAGTAGGGGACCCTGATGAGGATACCAGAGGGTGGGATCGTTTTCATGGTTCTGGCATCCTAAATGCCTATAATACACTCAGTTTTCTCGCAACGCCCACTTCAGTGGAAGAAGATCTCCTTGCCTCTAAAGCTCAACTCTATCCTAATCCTGGTAATGGAATATATCAGATAAGCTTTGAGGAAAATCCATTAGACTGGCAAATGACTCTCCTGGATATGAGTGGAAGAGAAATCAAGACTTGGGAGCAAGTTCCTGTTAAAACAGCCTTGGAACTAGAATTACCAAATGGTGTATACACCATGCTATTCAATCATAAGCAAGAGGCTACTTCCTTCCATAAAAAGTTGGTTCATCAAAAGATGAGGTAGGAGAATAATTGATAACAAAAGACACATAAATCATTCAAAACTCATCCATTCACTCATTCAAAATTCACTCATTCAAAACTCATCCATTCACTCATTCTCTCATTCAAAACTCACTCACTCCTGCATTCCTCCAAAAAACGGATGACTAAAGTGAAACAAGCTGATACCAGCTGATACGGATATGTTGAGGCTGTGCTTGGTTCCATGCTGAGGGATTTCTACTACCGCATCACATAGGTCTAGGACTTCCTGCTTAACGCCCTGAATTTCATGACCTAAGATAAGGGCATACTTGTGGCTAGGGTTTACTTCGAATTTCTGTAAAGGGGTACTGTTTTCTGTTTGCTCTACACCTATGAGTTGGTATCCTTCTGAAATTAGCTGTTGGATGAGGGGGAGGATATGTTCATGGTATTCCCAGGAAACACTTTTCTCTGCGCCTATGGCTGTCTTATGAATTTCCCTGTGCGGAGGCCTGGGGGTAATGCCACACAGGTGGATTTTCTCTATACGGAAGGCATCAGAGGTACGGAAGAGAGCCCCCACATTATGCATGCTTCTGATATCATCCAGGATGACCCTAACGGGAATTTTATTAGCCATTTCAAAGGCTTCCGGGCTCATCCTTCCCATCTCTTCTATACGTAGTTTTCTATACTGGCTCATAGGTGGAGGCAAACTTTCTCTCGAAAATTCGTTTACAGTTTTATATTTGTGCCGAATCTTAGCAGCGAAAGTACAGAATTATGGTAAGCGATCGTACCCAGGAAATTCTCAAGAAAGTTCGAAAGATAGAAATCAAAACCCGAGGGCTGTCTAATCAGCTATTCTCCGGGGGCTACCATTCTGCTTTTAAGGGAAGAGGAATGTCCTTCTCAGAAGTTCGTGCCTACCAGTACGGGGATGATGTGAGAACCATAGACTGGAATGTAACGGCTCGCTTACAGGAACCACATGTGAAGGTGTTTGAGGAGGAGCGTGAGATTACTGTCATGCTGCTAGTGGACATCAGTGGATCCACCTTTTTTGGGACGCAGAAAGACCGTGATCAACTAGGCAGAATGAAGCAGGACATCATAGCGGAGATCTGTGCGGTCATCTCTTTTTCTGCCATTAACAACAACGATAAAGTGGGTATAATGCTCTTTTCTGATGAAGTAGAGCTATTTGTGCCTCCTAAAAAGGGCCGAAACCATATTCTGAGAATCATACGTGAGATCGTAGCCATAGAGCCCAAACCTGCCAAAACCAATATTGCCGACTGCCTACAGCATATGTCCAATATGCTCAAGAAACGCTCCGTGGTATTTGTCATTTCTGACTTTATGCAGAAAGATCCCAACTACAAGGATGATCTCAGCATAGCCAGAAGGAGGCATGATGTAGTGGGACTACATATTTACGATGACAG
>JBCDBC010000795.1:0-3499 GCA_039184535.1 Bacteroidota bacterium
AATACCAGAGTGGTAAATGCTGATGACAAGCTCCATGTAGATGGGTTTGTAGCTCGTAGTGGAAGTGGCGCCTTTCTACTTCCTACAGGGGACGGTAACCAACTACATCCCATTGGGATTAATCCGTCCTCTCCTTCAGCCATGGTAAAGGCTGCTTACATGAATCCATTAGAAGATTCATCTTCTTTCCTACCTGATTCTGATTCGGTGTTTTCCTATACCCTTCTGGATGTGAATACTAAAGAGTACTGGAAGGTAAGTGGTAATGCCACAACAAGTCTGACACTTAGCTGGGATGAAGATAGTCAACTAAGTAATTGGATACAGTCTATAGATTCTTTAGTAGTAGTAGGTTGGAACGGGAAAATTTGGAAAAACCTAGGGCAGGCATTTGTAGAAGGATCCATTGCTGAAGGAAGAATACAGTCTTTTAGCATTAATTTTGGAGAATTTGAGGCTATCAGCCTAGGAAAAAACTCCTTCGAAGGGGAGCGTCCTGAATCCTGGATATCATTTGAAGGAGCACTGTTTAGAAATGATGTACAACTCAATTGGAAGTTGGCATATGAAAACTACACTGAAAAGTATATTGTTGAACGAGCTATCGACAAGAGATTCTTCCAGAGTATAGGTGAGGTTGAAGCTAGCAAGAGCGGTACGGCCCAGAGCTCTTACAGATATATAGACCCAAAGATAGCCGAGGATAGTCCGGTAGATGCTCTCTACTACCGGCTCAAAAAGGTGGGTATAGATGCCGCTTACTCCTACTCATCCATTATTGAAATAGGGTTGGATATCAAGGCAAATGTGAATCTGCTCCTATACCCAAATCCAGCCGTTTCAGTAATCAACCTTGAGCTGAACTATCTCCCTTTTAATACAAGATTGGAGGTTTTCAACAGCCTTGGCCAAGACATTTACAGCGCCACTGTTGTGGAGTATCAGACAGAAATAGATGTTTCTCAATGGCCTGATGGCCAGTATATAGCCTTGGTGAAGCAAGAAGGCTATTCTATTACGAAAAAGTTTTACGTCTACCATTAACTCTAACCCCTTACTATAACCAGTGATGAAATTACAATCTACCCTTACCTTATTTCTGGTCACATTGAGCTTGTTTGTCCAAGCCCAGAATAATGGTATGGGGACTACCAGTCCTACGCATACCTTGCATATAAAACCGGACCCTAATAATCCTAATCCGGATCCCATTAGATTAGAGAATCTTCAGGAGTATGAAGCTGAAGGAGATTCTACCCTCCTGGTTGTAGATCCTACTACAGGGGTGTTGAGGTATATGACCATATCTAAAGTCCTTTCCTTGGTAACACCAGATGAAGATCCCTGGTATTCCGTCTTATCAAATACTCCAGCTACCTCCAATACAGAAGATATGTTTACCCTGGGTAAAATAGGGATAGGGACCACTAGTCCCACAACAGAGCTGGATATAGAAGGTAGCATGCGGCTTAGAATTATACCTACTGGTAATGAAACAGACGAAATTCTCACAACAGATGCCGAGGGTAACCTGAGAAAACGT
The DNA here is from genome assembly GCA_039184535.1 of Bacteroidota bacterium. Classification (GTDB taxonomy): domain Bacteria; phylum Bacteroidota; class Bacteroidia; order J057; family J057; genus JBCBKZ01. The sequence continues at coordinate 1,544 of JBCDBC010000795.1, forward strand.
ACCGTTCTGGAAGTAGTAGGCCCTCAAGAGGATTTCTTTCTCGGAAATAGGGATCAAAACTTACAGGAAGACCGGTCCATTTTTACAAAAGGGTTTAGGCTAAATATTGATACTACTACCCTTACAGTGGATGGAGAAAGTAATAGAGTAGGGATAGGCACAAATGAACCACTCGCAAAATTACAGATTACGGGGAGTGGTAGCCAAACAGCTGGCTTGTTAATATCAAATGCAGCAGACCGGGCCCGCACATGGTTCCCGTATACAAACGGAAGCAACTATATCACCGGAGATGCTCAAACGGGTGATGGACATACCATTTTCAGAGTAGATAATGGGACCACCTACACTGAGTATATGAGATTGACCAATGCAGGAAGGCTGGGAATAGGTACAAGTAACCCAAGATCAGTATTTCAACTCAGAAATAACGTAGGTACTGATTCCGCCGGATTAACCAGCTTCAGAGATTTCATCAACTATCAAGTCCTCCTCCACCAAAGCGGAAACAACCCTCAGAATTCCTATGGGCTTGGCATAGAAGGAAGCACATTAGCCTTGAATTCTAATAGGGACTACGACTTCAACATTAGGGGAGCAGATAAGATGACCCTAACCCCAGCCGGACTAGCCATAGGGCACAGAAGGCCACGTGCGAACCTGGATGTAATCAGAGGTACAGGGACTTGGGGGACGCTGGCCTTAAGAGGGACTAATAGAGTTACACACTTCCATTATAATGAAGATGAACACACCTATATAAGAGGAGGAAAAAGTAATTCGAATGTAATCCTGAATGATAATGGAGGAAATGTAGGGATAGGAACGGCCAATCCTGTGGGCAGACTAAATGTGAGAGGGAATGTAGATAATCAAAGACTGGTTTCTTTTACCAGCAGAGAAAATAGGCACTTACACCTACTAGCGCCTGTTGGAGGCGTCGCACCCTTTGTGTTTTACACCAACAATGGATATGACCTACAGACTGACGGCATTTCCAGACTCACCATAATTGATAATGGAAGAGTAGGAATCAATACTAATGCTCCTGCCCAAAACCTTTCCGTTAATGGCTCAGCGGGGAAACCAGGTGGAGGTGCCTGGGTTACCTTCTCTGATGCTCGTGTGAAAGAAAATATCCAGCCTTTTACTAGTGGGTTGGCAGAAGTGCTGCAAATTCAACCTAAGTCATTCAGCTATAATGGAAAAGGAGGATATGCAAAAGATGGTAAGACCTATTATGGGATCATAGCACAGGACATCCAGAAAATAGCACCTTACATGGTGGAGGAAATAGAGACAGAGGATTTTTCTGACCAACTCTCCTATGATGGGACTGCCTTATCCTACATACTGGTAAATGCCATTAAAGAACAGCAAGCAGAAATTGAGGCACAACAAAAACAGATTCAAGCTCTCCAGGCTCAGAATAAAAAGCTACAGAAAGCACTGGATAAAATGGAAGGTTTAGCAGCTGAGATAGAGACTATTAAGAGATGTCTCGCTCAGGAACATTCTGCCTCTGTAAGAAATTAAGGTGGCGGTTTACTTTTCCACTGCCCCATGGATTATGGTGTTAGGCTAGTTTTCAGTTTTCCTTGGGCTGTCTCTTTATGATACAGCCTTTTCTGATAAATTCTCCCTTAGCTATTAGGTAGATTCCCTTTATTGCTAAATAAAACCGGCTCAAAACAAAATGTTTTAAAATGCAAAATATTATACGGATGTAAGTTTTTGAAGAAAGTATTCATTTTTCTACTCCTACCAACCCCAAAATTGTACTTCATAGCATTCTCACACTTGATTTTCAATAAATTAGCAGATATTCCTACTTGTTAATAGTTAGCGAAAATTTAGCTACTCTCTTCCTTTCTTCCCATTATCATTGTTCCGAAAGAAGTTTCTTTCTTGAATCAGCAAAAATCCTAGTGTAACGTTTAGGGCATTGATCATGCA
>JBCDBC010000796.1:0-3498 GCA_039184535.1 Bacteroidota bacterium
AATATTTAGCTTTTTCGCTATATCTGCCAGCGTAACTTGCCTCTTGTGCATAAAGAAGAAATTGATAGTAATTTTCCTATACCTAAATTGCTTATTTTAAACTAGAAATAAAATACTAACCCCAACGAAATCGTTTACGGAATCGATAAAGTTGTTAAGTGGCTGATAGCCAGTTAACTACCCCCTTGGTTAAGGGGGGGAATTGTGTTATTATTGATCCAAGGAAGTTGGGCTAAACTACACGAGCTTACATCTCATGGTCAGAATGTCTTCCCTTGATAGAAGCATTTTTCTATCTGAAGCAGGTACCAGAACCTTTGATCTTCTGGTGATTGGTGGAGGAGCTACAGGCGCAGGAATTGCGCTGGATGCAGCCTCCCGTGGACTCGAAACACTGGTGGTTGAAAAGCAAGACTTTGCCGGTGGTACAAGTAGTAGATCTACCAAATTAATCCACGGTGGACTTCGCTACCTAAAACAACTTGAAATTGCATTGGTAAGAGAAGTAGGACGTGAGCGTGCCATCGTGCATAAGCTGGCGCCTCATCTTGTGGTACCCGAAAAAATGTTGCTTCCCCTCATTAAGGGAGGGACTTACGGAAAACTGGCCACTTCAGCTGGTTTGATGGTCTATGATGTATTGGCAGGAGTAGAGGGAGAGGACCAGAGAATCATGCTTTCTAAAGAAGATACTCTTGAAAAGGAACCCTTACTCAGCGAAAATAATCTGGAAGGAGGCGGATTCTATGCAGAGTATCGCACGGATGATGCACGCCTGACCATAGAGGTTCTTAAGACCGCAAGTAGCTTTGGGGCACTGTGCCTGAATTACCTGGAGGTGACCTCCTTTACCTATTCTTCAGAAAAGAAGATTACGGGAGTTAGCTGCAAAGATGTGCTCACAGGAGAAGAGTTCACTGTCAAGGCTAAGCAGGTAGTGAGCGCAGCAGGCCCCTGGGTAGATGAACTGAGAGATAAGGATAAATCTCTTTCCAATAAACACTTACACCTGACCAAGGGTGTTCATATCGTCATTCCCTGGGAGAAACTTCCCGTTCAGCAATCCATCTACTTTGATGTGCCTGATGGCAGGATGATTTTTGCCATTCCCAGAGGTGGGGTTACGTACGTAGGAACCACAGATACAGACTATAGCGGGAATAAAGAGAATCCTCGAACGTTGGTGGAGGATGTCCAGTATCTACTAGATGGTGTCAATCATATGTTCCCAGATATCACGCTTGAGGTGGGAGATGTAGAGTCCAGCTGGGCAGGCCTTAGGCCTCTCATTCATGAGGAAGGAAAGTCTGCTTCAGAACTGTCCCGTAAGGATGAAATCTTTGAGTCCAAGACTGGGTTGGTTTCTATAGCAGGAGGGAAGCTCACAGGCTACAGAAAAATGGCAGAGCGCACCGTGGATTTGGTAATGAAAAAACTACAGAAGGGAGGTATAAAAACAAGGACCCAGCATCTGGTGCTTACAGGAGGAGAATTTGGCGATGTATCTTCTGTGGCTACATTTATGGATTCTCTGAGCCAAAAGCTGAAAAAAATAGGAGTTAGTTCTCCAGAGGATGAGGCCAAGTATCTGGTAGAAAATTATGGTAGGCAGGCTAATCAGGTACTCTCGCTAGCCGCTGAAAGTGGTAAAGAAGACCCTGAAGAAATGCTGGTAATAGGAGAGGTGAACTTTACCCTGAGAAATGAAATGGTGAATTCAGCTATGGACTTTTTCAGCAGAAGGTCAGGACGTCTGTACTTTAAGATAGGGAGTGTCAGAAAATATGGAGAGCTGGTAGTGAACCATCTGGCGGAAAGGTTGGGATGGACTGGAGAAAGAATCATACGGGAAAGAGAAAAGCTTCAGCAAGCTGTGTTTGAAGCTTCTGATTTTCCGGTATCAGTATAAAAAATAGGTTTTTAGGGAAACCGCATGCGGAAGCGTACGCTACTTCAAGCACAACTTGAGGTAACTGCTCTTCCCGCAAGAATTATTACTACTACTACGAAAACACATGGAAAAAAGCTGGTGGAAAGAAGGGGTCATTTATCAGATTTACCCCAGAAGCTTTTGTGATAGCAACAAAGATGGTATAGGAGACATCCTGGGCATACTTAGCAAATTGGATTACCTCAAAGACCTGGGCATTGACATTATTTGGCTAAGTCCTGTTTATGCATCTCCCAATGCAGACAACGGATATGATATCAGTGATTACTATGGTATCATGGAAGAGTTTGGAACCATGGAGGACTTCGACAAACTCCTGTCGGGAATTCATGAAAGAGGATTAAAGCTGGTGATGGACCTGGTTGTAAACCACACATCAGATGAACATGCCTGGTTCCAGGAATCCAAATCTTCTCCCTCAAGTGAAAAGCGCGATTACTACATCTGGAAAAAAGGAGAAAAAGGTAGCCCACCAAACAATTGGAAATCCTTTTTTGGGGGTAGCGCCTGGGAGTATGATGAGGATTCGGGAGAGTACTACCTGCACTACTTTGCCGTAAAGCAGCCTGACCTAAATTGGGAGAATGAAAAGGTGAGGCAAGAAGTCTACAGCATGATGAAATTCTGGCTGGATAAGGGAGTAGATGGATTCCGCATGGATGTAATACCGCTTATTTCAAAAAGACTGGGCTATCCTGATGCAGATACTAGTGACTTTGGGAAGGTAATAGAAACAGTCTATGCCAATGGCCCTAGGGTCCATGAGTTCCTAAAAGAGATGAATAAAGAGGTCATCAGTAAATATGATATGCTGACGGTAGGGGAGGGAGTAGGAATTACTTCTGATATGGCAGCAAACTATGTGGGAAAAGATAGAGATGAGCTTCACATGATCTTCCATTTTGGACATATGTTTTTAGATCATGGTCCTAAGGGGAGGCTGGATAGAAAAGAATGGTCTTTAGAGACATTTATAGGAATCTTCGAAGAATGGGATAAGGCTATGGAGGGAAAAGGATGGAATAGCTTATATCTGGGTAATCACGATTTCCCTAGAATGGTATCCAGGTTTGGAGATGCAGAAAACTATTGGAAAGAATCAGCCAAGATGTTGGCCTTATTTCTTATGACCTACAGAGGAACCCCTACCATTTATCAAGGAGATGAGATCGGGATGATTAATGTTCCCTTCACCTCTATAAAAGAGTTTGATGACATCGAACTTATGAATGCCTGGGATGCGGAAAGTAAGGAACCAGGATTTGATAAAGAACGCTTCTTATCTATGGCCAGGATTCAGGGGCGAGATAATGCCCGTACACCTATCCAGTGGAATGCCAAAGAGCACGGTGGCTTCAGTGAAGTAACACCTTGGATCAAGGCTAACCCTTCCTATACTTCCATAAACGTAAGCAGCCAACAAGAAGATAAGGATTCTATTTTCTCCTTTTACAAAGAACTGCTGACATTTAGGAAGAAATGGGAAGTCTTAGTTTATGGAGCATTAACAGCATTCCCTTTGATCAATGAAAGTATTTATGTTTTTG
>JBCDBC010000797.1:0-3494 GCA_039184535.1 Bacteroidota bacterium
CGCTTGGTGCGGAAATAACGGTTCTTAATCTTGATGATGAACTTGTCCTTCACCAGCTTATCTACCTGCTGGGCTATTTGGCGCTTCTTGGCTTCTATCTGGAATTTCTCGTCTGTGAGGTCATCCGTTTTGAGCCCCTTTAACTGATCCCTCAGGTTGATGAGCTCGTATTCCAGGTCTACTAATTGTTGGGCAGACTCATACTGCATATTGGCTTCTGCCTCGTAGATTTCTTCCCGTATATGCTCATGGAGAATGTCTAATTCCTGCATGAGGGAAGGAATATGAACCGCTCGCTTCTTGGGCGTAAATACATTCTCAAACTCCTGGTCGCTCATCATGAGGTAGACGCTCACGCTTAGCTCCCGTGAGGGGCTCATTTCCAGCGTAACTTCTATGTCGGAGCCTTTGATGAGGTCGCGCTTGAGGTCTTTTCCGGAAATGAAGATATGCCCAATACTCTTGTTGGCGGAAGGTAAGGCATAGCCAGGTCCTTCCAACACACGTATGAGTAAGCCTTCCTCTGAACCTTGAATGATGTTTCGTGACACCTGCTTGATGATGGTCTTCCTAAGTGGAAGCACGGCATTCTTCTCAAAGACAGTATCCAGAATGGTACGCTGGTTTTCTACATCATCTATTTCCAGGCATATGTCATCCGGTAAGGGCTGACCTGTAATTCCATAGCTTCCCTGCGTAATCTGGATAGGATCTATTTGCAGCGGAATCTTATTCTGCAGGGGATCAAAGACCACTAATTCAAATTCATTGAAGGCATTCTTCACCAGGGGAAGTTCTTCCTCTATTTGTTCTTTCAGGGGCTTGAGTCCAGTGTCGTAGCCACCATCAGCGCGGGTGAGGCGGTACTGCATGCCTTTCCATGGGCCTGCGAACTTAGCCGTGAAAAACTCCTCCATGTCCTGGGTAGTAGCAGAATAGGCGACTTTTACTTCCAGGGTAGGTAGAGGACCATCAGAAGGGGTAGGTTCTTTCTTGGCAGGAAGGCTTCCTTTCAGCGTACCTGCATACCAGGCAGCTCCCTGTACTACGGCCAGGGTAGGATCAGCATCTGTATTTACGTGTATACCTAGTTGCTTACCCAATTCTTCTCTCACATAGGGAATGTAAGTAGACCCACCTACGAGTAGGACCTGATCCAGGTCTTTGGCATCTAGTTTTTGTGCCTTCAGCATTTTGTTGATGAGGGTGAGCGTACGCTTGACAGGCTTTTTCAGTAGCTTCACAAATTCCTTGCGATAGTAGAGCTTAAAGACTTCCACTGCTTTTCCTTCCTGATCCGTAACGTCTATTTCTATCTCAGCTACATTGGATTGAGAAAGCTGAATTTTGGCCTCCTCCGCTTTGTACATGAGGAGCGGATACAAACGTCTGTAAGGCCCTTGAGGTTCACGTATCTTCTCAGCTAGATCAGGAAAGGCTCCTGCTTCTTCTAGGGCTGGAATCAGTACCTGCTCCATGATGAGCTGGTCAAAGTCGGTTCCTCCCAGGAAGTTATCTCCTATGTGGTCTCTCACCTTCATTTCTCCCTGGCTGATCTCCACTATGGCGGCATCAAAAGTACCTCCTCCCAGATCATACACCAGCCATGGCTTTTTCTCTTCCTGGGTTTCTTTTAGTTCATTTAGATAGGCTAGACTAGCGGCTATGGGTTCCTGCAGCAGCTCCACATGCTTGAAGCCTGCCTGCTTTCCCGCTTCTACCGTAGCCGCAGACTGAACTGTATCAAAGGAGGCCGGGATGGTAATCACCACCTCTTCTGCCTGTTCTCCTGTATGGATAAAGCCCTTGAGTTCTTTCAGAATGAGGGCAGATAGTTCTATGGGCGTGAGCGTCTTGTCCTGTTGGGATAAGGCGAAGGTCTCATCACTGCCCATTTTGCGCTTGAAGGCGGAGAAGACATCTACCCCTTCTTTGCCTAGATATTCTCTGGCTTTGTCTCCTATAATGGTCCTTTCTCCCTTGAAGGTGATAACGGAAGGAAGGACCGGTTTTTGGTTCAGGGGGTTGGTGAATACCTGAATTTTACCGGAGGTAAATTTGGCAATGGCGGAATTGGTGGTTCCCAGGTCTATCCCAAAATTGATCATATATCTTGTTGCTAGCTATCTACTATAACGATTCCTCTTTGTACCAGACGAGTTCTTCCTTCTGATATTTGACGGATGATGGGCTTAATGACTTCCCTCACAAAAAGGGGCTGCCCTATGGTTCCTACGATTTTAGCCTCATAATCGGTACGGGATTCTTCAAATTTTTCTCCAGTAGGGTTTTCCATCCTATAGCCCATTCTTTCCAGAGAATCCTGAATTCTTCTCAGAGGTCTTTTCAAGTTCTGTCCATCCGCTAAAGAGAAGGCTTTTTTCTCCAAATCAAACAACTGATTGATTAAATGAACCAAATCGCTTTCCTGTACCGTAGATACCATAGAAGAACAGAATTTTTAGCTGATGATACTTTTGCTTACTTAGGGAAGTTACAGACAGTTTTGATAGTATGGTAGAGAATAGTAAACCAATAGCTACTTAGCCTACGTAATAAGAAGAAGGAAGTAGAAAAAGCAGACTAGAATTCATTCATAATTCAATATTCTTCATTTCACATTTTCTCAAAACCTATCATGGCGCAGTATATAAACCCTTATTCCGTCTTCAAGCTTGACCCCGGTAAAAACTATATCACCCCCAAGTTCAATGAACTGAGAAAAATCCGTAAGCGTAATCTGGCGGAACTGGATTTGCAGGAAGGGCCTACCGTAAGCATAAAAGGGTTTACTTTCGACAGGAATACCTTAGACCAGTATTTTGAAGAGCTGGAAAAGGAAGGAGTACTTTCCCACCACCTGACTATCTGGAAGAACCGTCCTCTACATAAGTTTCTGGAAGAAGGAAATACTTCTATTTTCCATGATGATCTCCAGCCACTAACAGAGAATCCTGGCCTTCATGAATTTATCGCACCCTATTTCATAGAGCAATATGGAAAACTCCTCATGGAAGCTGTTAGAGATAGGAAGGCCTCTGATGTGGATTTGTTAGTAAAGCAGGAACTTCCCTTTGATCCGGAAATGCGTGCCAAGGCTTATGAAAAAGCCTACAAGTTTCTGAACTACCAACTCAAGGATGCTCAGAACGTCCAACGAAAAATAGATACAGCAGAATCTTACCGCCAAATTCTCCCGATTTTACCTGCCTTTTTTGATGGCATCAGACATGCCTATAAGCCTTATTTACAGGAAGAAGAACCGCTATTTAGCTCCGAAGAAGAAAAAGAAGAAGCTAAAAAATGGGGAGTAGGTGTGGCTATTGGAGTTGCACTGGCAGGCTTATTGTACCTCATTCTTAAGTAGCACATAAAAGACTTTTTCTACATTCTTGGGAGAAGTATTTCATGGGTAATAATCTTTTTATTAATGGATATACCATTTCGTCCCAAATGTAAATATTTATCCTATTGTTTATTTCAGATAGGTATAC
>JBCDBC010000798.1:0-3491 GCA_039184535.1 Bacteroidota bacterium
CGAATACACTGAAGTTATTCAGCTCTTTCTCAAACTCTGGTCCACGCACATACAGGCTCTCAGGGCTAAGGCTGGCAGCGGCACCTCCACTTTCTGTAATTAGCTTTTCATACTGCTGAGAAGCCTTCTCAAAGAGCCTGTCCAGATCTGCTTTTACAAACTCCTTATTCTTTAGCCAGATTAAGGTAGTATCTGAGAGGTACTCCAGTAGGCCTACTTTCTCTTCTGTCAGAAGATTCCGCTGAATATTAGGGATGAGGGAAACTCTGTTGATGGTTTCAAGAGAGGTTTGTTCTACCGGATCAAAGGTTCTAATAGATTCTACCTCATCTCCAAAAAACTCTATTCTGTAAGGAAGATCATGCGCAAAGGAAAACACATCCAGTATCCCTCCTCTAATGGCAAACTGCCCAGGCTCATAGACAAACTCTTCCCGTTCAAAGCCATACTCTTCCAGCACCTCTATCACAAACTCCATCCCGCAATTTTCTCCCTGCTTGAGTTCAAGGGTATTCTTCACCAGGGAGCGCTTATTCACTACCTTTTCATGCAGGGCTTCTGCAAAGGTGATAATGAGCTGTCTGCCTGTTCTGGTATGGTTGAGTTCATTCAATACCTCAGCCCGCATAAGGACATTGGCATTGTCTATTTCTTCTACTTGATAGGGTCTTTTATAAGAAGCGGGAAAGAGAAAAATTTCTTTTTTAGGCATAAGTGCCTGAAGATCATTCTGTAGATAGAGGGCTTCCTCCTTGTCATCCAGGACCACCATCATATTTCGTTGCATGTGCCTGAAAGAGGATGCTACTAAGAAAGCAAGCTGGCTACCTGCTAGTCCTTTTAGCTGGTACTTCCCCCCTTTGTCTTGTTTGACCTCTTCTATCACTGAAAGCCAGGCTTCATTTTCTCTGTACGCTTTGAGAATCTCTTCTATCTTCACTTCTGATCTATTTTTTCTAAAACAGCTAATGCTCGCCAGTAGATTTTGAGCCTACCTGACGAGCTGAATATTTTCACGGCACGAATATAGTGAATCATTCGCTCAGCTAGATAACTCCAAGCACACGGGAATGTTAGGTATTTGCTTGTCCACAGAAAAATGTGAAAAAAGTGAGTCGCCTGGTGAATGGAAGATTTTATCAACAAGATACCCACAATTCACACACATTTTATTCACAGTCCCCTCATGGGATGTGGAATACCCAAACGTTTCAGCCAGTAGGCCGTTTAAAACAGTCCGGTTATCCACAAAAAAGAGTGGAAAATTGTTTGCAAAGTGTGTAAACTGTAAGAAATTGATATTCAGGTTAATGAGAATAGGAGAATATTTATTCCGAAATATCGTTATACCTACATATCGTGTTCGGCTTATGTATCTTCGATAGAAATAGGCGTACGAATTAGCGGGAGAGACCAAGAAATAGCCTTAATCTAACAGAAGGAGAAACCTAATGGCCCAACCACATAACCAATCAGAGAAGGGATATCAGAACCAGGACAGCGGGAAAGTGAAAAACCTGAGCACCCCAGCTTTTAATGATGCCAAACTTCCCCCACAGGCACTAGACATGGAGGAAGCCGTTCTCGGAGCCCTCATGCTTGAGAAAGATGCCCTTCACAGAGTAATAGATATTCTTCAGGTAGACATGTTTTACAAAGAAGCTAATGGCCTAATTTATGAGTCCATCCTCAGCCTTTTTCAAAACTCTGAACCTGTAGACATTCTCTCAGTCAAAAATGTCCTTACCCAATCAGGAAACCTAGATAAGGTAGGAGGTGCCTACTATCTTACTGGCCTTACAAACAGAGTAGCCTCCGCCGCCAATATAGAATACCACGCCAGGGTCATAGCAGAAAAGCACATCCTCAGGCAACTTATCAGCATTTCAGGACAGGTCATTCATAAGGCTTATGATGAAACTACTGACGTCTTTGACCTACTGGATGAAACAGAGCAGCACCTGTTCGAGGTGTCTGAGACTAACCTTAGAAGGAATTACCTGGGTATGCCTGAACTGGTGATGCAAACCCTGGAGAGACTGGAAGAAATCAGAGGGAAAGATTCCAGTGTTACGGGTATACCGTCTGGTTTCATAGACCTGGATAAGAAAACTGCCGGCTGGCAAAAGACGGATCTGGTCATCATCGCAGCCCGTCCAGCCATGGGGAAAACTGCCTTAACGCTTACACTCGCCAGAAATGCTGCCCTAAGATTTGGGGAGCCCGTAGCCTTCTTTTCTCTAGAGATGGCAGGGATCCAGCTTACCCAACGTCTCATCTGTTCTGAGTCTGAATTGGATGCCCAAAAAGTGAGAACAGGTAGACTAGAAGACTATGAGTGGAAGCAGCTGATCACTAAAATCGGTTCCCTCAGTAAATCGCAGATTTTTATTGATGATACGCCCGGGCTTTCCATTTGGGACCTAAGAGCCAAGTGTAGAAGGCTGAAGGCTGAGAAAGGTATAGGGATGGTGATCATAGATTACCTTCAGTTGATGTCTGGAAGCAATGCAAAGAATACCAACCGTGAACAGGAAATTGCTGGTATTTCGAGGTCGCTAAAGGAGATTGCGAAGGAGCTGGATGTATGTGTAATTGCCCTATCACAGTTGAGCCGTGCGGTAGAGAGTCGTGGGGGAGACAAACGTCCGGTATTAAGTGATTTGAGGGAATCAGGATCTATAGAGCAAGATGCAGACATGGTGATGTTCTTATACAGACCTGAGTACTATGGGTTCGAAACAGATGAGGAAGGAAACTCTACTTTGGGGATGGCAGAGCTCATCATAGCCAAGCAAAGAAACGGACCTACCGGAACGGTCAAACTTCAGTTTATTGGTCAATACGGAAAGTTTACCGACTGGAGTTTTGGACCTAATGCAGAAATAGAAAATGCTTATCAGGAGTATAATTCTCCCCAAAAGGGCGGAACTATAACACGCCAATCCAAAATGAATCAGGACTTTCCACCACCAAATCCAGGCCAAACAGGTGGTCCTGACGTACCCTTCTAGTTTTTTCATGACCAAACATGTGCAAACATTGCTTGGTCAGGAAGGCATTTATAAGTTGAACTGGATTTTCCAAGGGAATCATTATATCTTAGCATAGATCGAATTGACCCTAAACTTGTCAGGATTATTCTCTTGCTGAACCATCAATTATGTTGAAGGATATGAAGAACCTGAAGCTTCTATCTTTATTTTGCCTCCTCTTTATCCTGCATTCTGTTCAGGCTAAACACGTTCCTTTTTTTAAAGGTAGCCTGGAAGAGCTGAAACAAGAAGCCTATTTACAGGATAAGCCCTTCTTTGTCTTCTTTTACGCTAACCGTAGTGGTATTTGTAAGAAGATGGATAGAAGTACCTGGAAACATCCAGACCTAATCCAATATGTGGAAGAAAACTACTTGGCTTATAGAGTAGATGCCTTCTCACATGAGAATAGAGAGCTCGTCAACGAATTACATATACCACTACGGTTAGCGTAAA
>JBCDBC010000799.1:0-3490 GCA_039184535.1 Bacteroidota bacterium
CCAAGCAGTTATCTCCAAGCACTCCGGACAGCTATCTCGATCCACAACCAGGCTATGGTAACGGGTTGCCGCTCCAACTTATGAGACTTGGGATCTCTGGTGGCGAATACGATATCCAGTATGTATTGCTCTATCTTCTCATCCATGTATACCTCACGCACATACTTGCGGGCTTCCATGATGTCTTCCAGGCTGACTACCTTATTGATGGTAGCCTGGGTTTTGTTCACGTTCTGACGCATGATGAGCCTTTCCTCCTCTTTGGCAGGATAGGTGATCACACACTTCAACATAAATCTGTCCACCTGAGCTTCAGGAAGCGGATAGGTACCTTCCTGCTCTATGGGGTTCTGGGTAGCCAGTACCAGGAAGGGTCTTTCCAGGGTGTAAGTATGCTCGCCTATGGTAACCTGCTTTTCCTGCATGGCCTCCAGCAAAGCGGACTGAACCTTGGCAGGAGAACGGTTGATCTCATCCGCCAATACGAAGTTGGCAAAGACTGGTCCCTTCTTTACTGTAAACTCCAGGGTCTTCTGGTTATAGATCATGGTCCCCACCACATCGGCCGGTAGTAAGTCAGGCGTAAACTGAATACGGCTGAATTTCCCGTCTACGATTTCAGAGAGGGTTTTGATGGCCAGGGTTTTTGCCAGACCGGGAACCCCTTCCAATAATATATGTCCTCCTGAGAGTAGGCCAAGCAGTAGACGCTCTATCATGTACTCTTGCCCAATGATGGCTTTCTTCACCTCCATATTTAGCAAGTCGATAAAGGCACTCTTCTCCTGTATCTTTTCGTTCAAGGCGCGGATGTCCGTTGCAGTGGTTTGCTCCATACAATTGAAAATGGTTTATTCTTCCAAAGCGCGTCAAAATTAGAACTTTCGCTAAATAAAATGCACCCGATTTTATACGTTAACATTCTTTTCACATTCTGCGAGAATGTAGGTAGCCAGATCCTATATCTCTTACTAGTTTTCCTGTCATTCCGTTGGGTTTGTAGGGATGGAAGTGGGTCAAACGGAATCTAGCGAGGCACAGGCTATTAACAACATGAATTGGGATTCCTTTGCGACTTCGCGTCTTTGCGTGCAAAATCTCACGCAAAGACGCGAAGTCGCAAAGATTTTTATTATGAACAAATGAAGTAAGCAAGAAGTTCATTCTTCGAATAGATATGTAGCAGACTGACTATGGCCGGAAATTTACTCCTTACCTTCTCTTCCAAAGGAATTTACTGCGAACAAGCGGATATCTATATAGATCCCTGGAAAGCCGTAGATAAGGCCATCATTACCCATGCACATTCTGACCACGCCAGATGGGGCATGAAACATTACCTGGCACACACCCTTTCAGAGCCCATTATGCGCCTGCGTTTGGGAAAGGATATTTCTCTTCAATCCATGGACTATGGAGAAAGTGTCAACATCAATGGGGTAGAGTTCAGCCTACATCCAGCAGGACATATCATTGGTTCCTCTCAGGTGAGAGTAGCCTATCAGGGCGAAGTTTGGGTAGTTTCTGGAGACTACAAAATACAGGATGATGGGGTGGCTACGCCCTTTGAAGCTGTTCCTTGTCATTCTTTCATTACAGAATCCACTTTTGGATTACCCGTATATAGCTGGCCAAAGCAGGAAAAGGTGATGGAGGAAATCAACCACTGGTGGGCGGATAATGCTTCCCGGAATGTGGCCAGTCTCATCATAGCTTATTCTCTAGGTAAAGCTCAACGCGTGCTGGCACATCTGGATGACAGCATAGGTCCTATCTTCTCTCATGGGGCTGTGGCTAATACCAATGATGCCTATAATGATTTTGGGGTATCCATTAGGGAAACCCAAAAGGTGGTAGCACAGGGGCCAGATAAGCACACTAAAAAAGACTTCCGTAAGGCCATCATCATAGCCCCACCTTCTGCCATAGGTTCTCCATGGGTCAGGCGGTTTCAGCCTTTTTCCCTGGGCATAGCCTCGGGCTGGATGGCACTAAGAGGAACACGCAGAAGACGAGCAGCTGACAGAGGCTTCGTCCTCTCAGATCATGCCGACTGGAAAGGACTGAATGAAGCCATCATAGCTACAGGAGCGGAGAATGTATACGCCACACATGGCTATACCAATCTGTTTGCGAAGTGGCTGAATGAACATACTTCCGTAAATGCTGAGGTGGTAGAAACCCTATTCTCAGGAGAAGGAGAAGAACAGGAGTCAGTTGCTACGGTAACGGAGAATGGAAAGGAGGCCGCCTCATGAAGCAGTTCGCCGATTTATTCACCCGCCTGGACCAGACCAATAAGACCAACAGCAAAATCAGCTTGCTGGCAGCTTACTTTGATGAGGCAGAAGATCAGGATAAGCTGTGGACCCTTGCCCTATTTACTAGTAGACGGCCTAAACGATCTGTCAAAACCACCCTTCTCAGGGAATGGGCTTCAGATTTATCCAATATTCCTGTATGGTTGCTGGAAGAAAGCTACCATATAGTAGGAGATCTGGCAGAAACCCTGGCCCTTATCCTTCCGGCACCTTCAGAGGAAAACACCCATGGACTCTCAGCCTGGATCAATTATGTGCGGGAGATGGAAAGCATGGAAGAAGCTGAGAAGGAGACTCATATCAAAGAGGCCTGGAAAAAGCTAGATAGCACAGAGCGCTTTGTATTTCATAAAATCATCACAGGAGGATTTAGAGTAGGCGTTTCACAGAAGCTACTCGTGAAAGCCCTAAGTAAGCATACTGGACAGGATGAGAATAGCATTGCGCATAGGCTGATGGGGAACTGGCATCCTGACAAAACCACCTTTGAGGAACTCATTCTAAGTGAGAACATCAAGGATGACCTCTCCAAGCCCTACCCTTTCTATCTGGCCTATGCCCTGGATGATGAGCCTGGCAGTTTGGGAACTCCCTCAGAATGGCAGGCAGAGTGGAAATGGGATGGCATCCGTAGTCAGTTGATTATTCGGGGAGGAGAGCATTTTTTATGGAGTCGAGGTGAGGAGTTGATCACGGATAAGTTCCCGGAATTGGCTCCGCTGACTGCTTACATTCCGGATGGGACAGTCATAGATGGAGAGCTCCTTCCTTTCAAAGATGAAAATCCGCTCTCTTTTCAAGCTTTGCAGACACGCATAGGGAGAAAGAACGTCACCAAAAAGCACCTGAAGGAAGTACCTGTCATCATCATGGCCTATGACCTGATGGAATGGGAAGGGAAGGATATGCGAGAAGTTCCTCTCAGGGAAAGAAGGGAAATCCTAGAAAGCATAGTAGCTAAGTGTCCAGACTCCCTGATGCAACCCTCCGTCATAGTGGAAAATGACGATTGGGGGAAGCTGGCTGAGCTGAGAGAAAAGGCCAGGGAGTATTACAGTGAGGGCCTTATGCTCAAGCGGATAGACTCTACTTATAAGGTGGGGAGAAAAAGAGGCGATTGGTGGAAGTGGAAGGTAGATCCGCTGACGGTAGATGCCGTCATGATTTAC
>JBCDBC010000800.1:0-3488 GCA_039184535.1 Bacteroidota bacterium
CAGGCCATTTTCGGAAAGATATTTGACTGGCTGGGGACCAGGATTGGCTTTGCTTTGTCCATTGGCGTGTGGTCTATAGCCACAGCCCTTCATGCATTTGCACGTGGGGTACTAAGCTTCAGTCTCTTCCGTGGCATACTAGGTGTTGCCGAAGCTGGAAACTGGCCCGGAGCCACCAAAAGTAATGCAGAGTGGTTTCCTACAAATGAAAGAGCTTTTGCTCAGGGGCTGTTTAATTCAGGTGCTGCCATTGGAGGCATTGTAGCCATTCCCCTCATAGGATTGCTCACCCTTTATTTCAATTGGCAAGCCATTTTCATTGTGGTAGGATTGACGGGTTTACTTTGGCTGATTCCCTGGATGATTTTTGTTAAGGCTCCTCCGAAATCCCATCCCTGGTTAACAGAAGAAGAGCGGCAATATATCCTTAGTGGGCAGCAAGAGGGTGAAGGAGAAATCTCGGAAGATACTGATGAGGGATACAACCCCAGCACTTTCCAAATGCTGAGTCATAAGGAGAGTTGGGGGGTGATTATCGCATCAGCAGTTATAGACCCTATCTGGTGGCTGTTTGTTTTTTGGATCCCCATTTACCTGTCAGAGGTCTATGGAATGGATGTAAAGACCATTGCCATATATGGATGGGTGCCTTATGTGGGCGCCATGTTAGGGGCATGGTTTGGCGGGATACTAGCCCAAAATCGGATTAAGGCTGGATGGACTGTTGACAAGACACGGAAACTGGTGATCACCCTGGGATGCGTCATCATGCTTCCGGCACTTTTAGCCATGGCTAGCCCCGGTAGGCCAGAGATAGCGGTCATGATCATGGCTGTAATCTTATTTGGCTTCCAAACTGCCATTGGAAATGTGCAAACATTGCCAAGCGATTTATTTGGGAAGAAAACGGTAGGTACCCTGGCTGGATTAGCTGGAATGGCAGCGAAGCTGGCAGCAGCAGGCTTAACCTATCTGATACCCATTTTGACTTCCGGCGGAAACTATACCCCTGCTTTTGTAATTGGGGCAGCTCTGGCAGTAATCGCCATGGCTAGCATATGGATTCTTTGTCCCAAGATAGAACCCTTACAGCCCACATAGCGGCTGGAAGATTTTGTAAGAACAACTTGAATTAACCTTTAAAAGATAACATACATGAGTACTAATAGAATAGCCATCATCACTGGCGCAACGGGAGGTATTGGCTTTGCTGTAGCCAGGAGACTAGGAAAAGAGGGATTTACGGTAGTCCTGAATGGAATCCAGGATGAGGAAGGAGAAAAGCGAGTTGAAGAACTTAAGGCAGAAGGAATAAGTGCAGAATACTATGGATTTGATGTCACCAAGGAAGACATGGTGACAGAGAATATCACCAGAATAGGAGAGAAGTACGGTAAGATAGATGTTCTGGTAAATAATGCAGGTGGCCTTGGGGGGAGATCTCGTTTTGAGGATATGACCACTGAGTTTTACAGGTTTGTCATGGCATTAAACCTGGATTCTGTCTTCTTCGCTTCAAGAGCTGCCATCCCATTTCTGAAAAAGGGAGAAAACCCCACCATCATCAACTATACTTCAAATGCTGCCTGGAACGCTGGGGGGCCAGGTGCCGGAATTTATGGAACCTCTAAGGCAGGTGTCCATACCATTACCAGGGCACTGGCAAAAGACCTGGCTGAATATGGGATTAGAGTAAATGCTGTTTCTCCCGGTACCATAGATACTCCTTTCCATCAGCAGATTAAGTCTACCAAGCCGGAAGTCTTTGCTTCATGGGCAAATAATATCATGCTGGGAAGATTAGGAAAGCCAGAGGATGTGGCCTCAGTAGTAGCCTTTTTAGCCAGTAGTGATGCTGCCTTCCTGACCGCTGAAACCATACAGGTAGGCGGAGGACAGGCACTTGGAATCTAGTTACAACCTATAATAGTCAGGAATCATGAATACACTTAAAGGTAAAGTAGCCGTCGTAACCGGCGGAGCCAGAGATATTGGCAAAGCTATTTCTATATCTCTGGCAAGGGAAGGAGCAAAGGTGGTCGTGAACTATTTCAACTCTGAATCCGGTGCAAGGGAGACCCTAAATGAAATCCAATCATTTGGAGGGGAAGCAATTGCCGTAAAGGCAGATGCCTCAAAGATGTCTGGTATCCAATTTCTAAAGGAAAAGACAGTAGACGCATTCGGGAACAACATTGATATATTGGTCAATAATGCTGGAGGCCTGTTTGCCCGTAAGACCTTACAGGAATTGGATGAGGACTTTTATGATCTTGTCATGAACGTCAATTTTAAGTCTACAGTGTTCATCATGCAGGCATTTGAGCCGCATATGGGCAAAGGTAGTTCCATTATTAACCTTTCCTCCCAGGCCGCAAGAGATGGAGGAGGTGGAGGTTCTTCCTTATATGCTTCTTCCAAAGGAGCCGTTACCACCTTTACCAGAGCTATGTCTAAGGAGTTGGGTCCGAAAGGCATTAGGGTAAATGCAGTTTGTCCAGGCTTGATCGCGACTAAATTCCATGATGATTTCACCAATGATGACATTCGCAAAATGGTAGCCGGAAAAACCCCTTTGAGAAGGGAAGGATGCGCTGGAGAAGTAGCAGATCTGGTAGTCTATCTGGCCTCTGACAAAAGTTCATTCGTAACGGGATCCAATTTTGACATTAACGGGGGCTTAGCATTCTCCTAGTCAGGTTTATCGATCAATAGCAATACATACCAAGCTAATTCTAACATGAAGAAAGTTGTAACTTTTGGAGAAATCATGCTGCGATTGTCTCCTCCTGGCTGGAAACGCTTCAGCCAGGCCAATTCCTTTGAGGTAATTTATGGCGGAGGAGAAAGTAATGTGGCTGTAAGCCTTGCCAACTATGGAGTTCCTGTAGACTTTGTTACACGCATACCTGATAATGACATTGGGGCTTGTGCGGAGATGGAGATGAAAAAAAGAGGAGTAGGGACTAAGTATATGATTAAAGGAGGAGAAAGATTAGGGATATACTTCCTGGAAACAGGTGCGGTATCCAGAGGGAGTAAGGTAGTATATGATCGGGCGTATTCTTCCATGTCTACCATAGAAGCGGGAATGATTGACTGGGAAGAGGTCTTTCAGGATGCTGACTGGTTCCACTGGACAGGTATTACTCCAGCCATTTCCCAAGGAGCTGCAGATGCCTGCCTGGAAGCTATCCAGACTGCGAATAGATTAGGCGTAACGGTTTCCACAGACCTGAACTACCGCAAGAAACTATGGAAATACGGTAAGCAGCCCGGAGAGGTAATGCCTGATCTGGTAGCAGGTTGTGATGTGATCTTGGGAAATGAAGAGGATGCAGAAAAGCACTTTGGTTTACACCCAGAATCAGTAGATGTAACTCAGGGAGGATCCGTTTCCGGAGAAGCTTACCTTTCTGTTCTCAAGCAGTTGATGGATATGTTCCCGAGGGCACAGAAGGTAATTACAACTCTCAGAGGATCTATTA
>JBCDBC010000801.1:0-3488 GCA_039184535.1 Bacteroidota bacterium
CTCCCAACCATTATTCCCATGATTCTTAAAAAAACCTTTCCTGATCGTTGAAAATCTTCACCTAAAATCTATCCGTAAGAAAGTATCATTCTTACATCTCCCAAGCTGAAGAAAATTAGAAGAAATATCTCATAGAAGCGCGAATATCTCCTTTTGACACCCTTTCGGCTTTATCACTCACAAATTAACGGTCTTTACCTGTCCCCTTCTTTCATAAAGAGGTCGGCATAATTTTTAAATACATTTCATGCAGATTAATTATTCTGATGGTGGAGTACTTTTTGTATAGGAAGAATAAGGAATGGCGATACAAGCTTTGAGACATAAACGTACCTGAGTATGAGTATTAAGCGCGTAGTGGTAGGAAAAGTATGGGTAATCAGCATTTCATTAATTCTGATTTCTTCCTGCCTTTTTGAAAATAGAGGGGTTTCGGAAGCTGATTTATGGAAAAGGTATGAGATAGAGGTATCTCATAAGAGATATGAAAATGCCATAGGAGTACTATCCCATATACTAGAACTCTATCCAGAAAATGTGGATGCCTACATCAGTAGAAGCTATTTTTTCTGTCTTATTGGGCAGCCGGAACTTGCTATTATGGATTGTGAAGAGGCACTGATATTAGCTCCCTCCAGTAGTCAGGTTTATAATAATCTGGCCATGGCCTATCATCAGCTTGATCAACATGAATTTGCCTTGAACTTTATCAATGTAGCCCTCAAGCTGAATACCGAAAATGCCTATGCCTATAAAAACCGGGCAAAAATCCACATGGCATTAGGTAACAGGTATCAGGCTTGTCAGGATCTGTTTGCCGCTTCCCAAAATGGATATAATGATGATTTTGCCAGTCTGGAAAATGATCTCAACAGCCTTTTTGTCAGAAACTGTGAGATTGTAGAATGCACTCAATAAACGCCTCATTTTCAACATTCATTAGTCAAACATTTTCTCTCCCTCCTTTTTATTAGTAAAAGTTCCTTATTTTGGAAGGGTACTCAGCATAAGCTGATTAAGTTCTATTTGCTGACTACCAATGACAAACTCATAGCAACCCTTCTCCATGAAAAAATATTGTACCCTCATTTTCTTATTGGTGGGCATCTTTAGTGCATATGCCCAATCCTCCATTTCAGATAAAGTCAAAGACATGTCATCCTATCCCGGCTACTTCCCTTTCTACTGGGAAGAGAGTACGGGTAAAATTTGGATGAAAATAGATAAGTGGGATACAGAATTTCTGTATGTAAATTCTCTCCCTGCAGGAGTAGGGTCTAATGACCTGGGTTTGGATAGAGGACAGTTAGGAAATACGCGCGTAGTAAAATTCATCAAAAGCGGACCCAAGGTTCTATTAATAGAACCCAATCAGGAATTCCGCGCCATTTCTGATAATGAGGATGAGAAAAGATCTGTAGAAGAAGCCTTTGCACAGTCTGTGATTTGGGGATTTAAGGCTGGAGTGGAAGAAGGAGATGAGGTGTTAGTAGACATGACCTCTTTCTTACTAAGGGATGCACATGGCGTAGTTAACAGATTAAGAGGGAGAAACCAGGGATCATATAAACTGGACGGAAGTAGATCTGCTATTTACCTTCCCAGAACCAAAAACTTCCCTAAAAACACTGAATTAGAGGGACTTATCACCTTTACAGGAAACCCTAGAGGTTCTATGGTGCGTTCAGTAGTACCCAGCCCGGATGCCATTACAGTGAGAATGCACCACTCCTTTATAGAATTACCTGATGATAATTATACACCCAGAGAGTGGGATCCCAGGTCTGGATATTACTTCATTGGATATCAGGATTACGCTTCTGCTATAGGAACTCCCCTCACTAAAAGATTCATAGCCAGACACAGACTGGAGAAGAAAAACCCGAATGCGGAAAAAAGTGAAGCCAAGGAGCCTATCATTTATTATCTGGATAGAGGTGCACCGGAACCAGTAAAGTCAGCGCTACTGGAAGGAGCCCGTTGGTGGAATGAGGCATTTGAGGCAGCTGGTTTTATAGATGCTTTCCAGGTGAAAGTACTTCCTGAAGGAGCTGATCCTCTGGATGTTAGGTATAACGTCATTCAGTGGGTACACAGATCTACCCGTGGTTGGTCTTATGGTTCTTCAGTAAGAGATCCTCGAACGGGAGAAATTATCAAAGGACATGTTTCCCTCGGATCATTGAGGGTAAGACAGGATTATTTAATCGCACAAGGATTAGCAGGAGTTTTTGAAGGAGATGAAACGGTTTCTCAGGAATTACTGGATATGGCATTGGCCAGACTTCGCCAGTTATCTGCCCATGAGGTAGGACATACCATTGGGCTGGTCCATAATTATTCTTCCAGTGTAAATGACAGAGCCTCTGTTATGGACTACCCGCATCCTTATATAGTGAAAAGTGGAAAAAGAGTAGACTTCAGCCGGGCGTATGATGTAGGTATAGGAGAATGGGATAAGGTAGCTATCAAATTTGGATATACTGAGTTTCAGGAAAATGAAAAAGAAGGACTAAATAAAATCGTAGCAGATTACCTAAAGGATGGAATCCTCTTCATCACAGATCAGGATGCCCGGCCTATGGGAAGTGCCCATCCTACAGCTCACTTATGGGACAATGGGACTAGCCCAGCTAAGGAACTTAAGAGAATGCTCCAAATGAGAGCGGAAGCGCTGGAAGATTTTGACGAGAAAAAGATTCCGGTAGGAACTGCCATGGCAGAACTGGAAGATGTACTAGTTCCCATCTACTTTGGACATAGATACCAGACCATAGCTACTTCTAAAGTGATAGGCGGGCTTCAGTATAATTATGCCGTAAGAGGAGACGGCCAAACTCCCGTAGAATTTGTTCCGGTAAAGGAGCAGGAGGAAGCTTTAAATACCTTACTGGAAACCATCTCTCCAGAAGTTCTTGCCTTACCATCAACGGTTCTAAAGTTGATTCCCCCAAGGCCGTTTGGGTTACGAAGAGGAAGAGAGCATTTCAAATTGCGCTCTGGTAGTGTCTTAGATCCGCTGAGTGCTGCGGAAAGTGCCGCTAATCCTGCCATTTCCTTGCTTCTGCATCCTCACAGGGCAAATAGACTGGTTAGTTTATCAGCACAAAACCCTGACTTACTGACATTTACAGGTGTGCTAGATTCTTTGGTGAAGGCGACCTGGCATAAGGAAGTAGAAAATAGATATCTGGCGGAAGTTCAAAGAACAGTAGATCATCTAGTGCTTTCCCATATCATGAAATTATCCATGCATGATGATGCCTCTCCTCAGGTGAAGGCACTTTGTATGATGAGCCTGGACAATTTATGGACCTGGCTAAGTGCCAATAATACCTCTGACGATCCGGTAGAGTTTGCACACAAGAGATACGCCATTCAGCAGATCAAAGGATTCCTGGCTAAGCCGGAAAAAATGCCAGAGCCGGAAGTACTCTCTATGCCTGATGGATCACCTATAGGTCATGATCCGCACTTCGCATGTGGAC
>JBCDBC010000802.1:0-3487 GCA_039184535.1 Bacteroidota bacterium
CTTTGGTAGAATTTCTCATGGACAATGCTCACTCTGACTTACCACTCCTGGTATTAGGAGGAGGCAGCAATATGCTTTTTACTAAGGACTTTGAAGGGATCATTCTCAGAAATAGGGTAGGAGGGATTAAGGTGCTTAGTGAGAATGAAGAATCCATCCTAATAGAAGTAGGAGGAGGAGAGAATTGGCATGAGTTTGTAATGTACTGCATAGAGAAGAGCTGGGGAGGATTAGAAAACCTGACCCTGATTCCTGGATCTGTAGGAGCCGCTCCTATCCAAAACATAGGTGCTTACGGGGTAGAACAAAAAACCTGTTTCCGATCATTAACGGCTATTCACCTACAAACAGGACAGAAAAGAACCTTCTCAGCTAAGGAATGTCAGTTTGGATACAGAGATAGCTTCTTTAAGCGTAACGGGAAAGGAAAGTATATGATTTGTCGGGTTCAGTACGAGCTAAATAAAACCCCTGAAGTCAACATCTCCTATGGATCTATCAAGGATGAACTTTCCAATAGAAAAATCAACCAGCCTGGCATTAAGGATGTGAGTGATGTGGTAGCAGACATCCGTAGATCAAAGCTTCCAGACCCCGATGAAATAGGAAACTCAGGAAGTTTCTTTAAGAATCCCGTTATTCCTCAAGCATTATTTGAAGAATTAAAGAATCAATATCCTGAAATCCCTTCTTATCCTGCTGGAGAAGATAAAGTAAAATTACCTGCCGCCTGGCTTATACAGACGTGTGGATGGAAAGGAGAAAGGAGAGGAGATGCTGGCGTTCATAACAGGCAGGCACTTGTGCTGGTGAACTATGGAAATGCTAGGGGACAGGAGATTTTTGAGTTGGCTATGGATATACAAAAGAGTGTAGAGGATACCTTCAAAATCAGGCTTGAACCTGAAGTTAATATCTTTTAGCGTCCTTAGTCGTCAGCTTTTTTGGTATATTTGACTTTGTTTATTGGATATCATTCTGTTATAAGTCCCTAATAGGTTTATTATGAGTTGGTTTAAGAGAGCAAAAGACAATATCCGCACACGGACAGAAGATAAAAATAATACTCCCGATGGACTTTGGACTAAGTGTCCGAGCTGCAAAAAAGCCCTTCAATCCAAGCAATTAAAAATAAATGCCTACGTCTGTAATCACTGTGATCATCACCTGAGAATAGGCAGCGTAGAATACTTTGATATCTTATTTGACAACGAGTTTGTAGAAATAGGAGATAAGCTTATCTCTGATGATCCCCTGGAGTTTGAGGATACTAAGAAGTATCCTGACAGACTAATGGCGACCATAGAGAAAACAGGCCTTAAGGATGCCATTAGAGCTGCATATGGATTCATGAACGGGAAAGAAATAGTTATCTGCGCCATGGACTTCAGGTTCATCGGAGGAAGTATGGGCAGTGTAGTGGGAGCCAAGATAGGAATGGCCATAGACCACTGCCTTAAGCATGAAGTTCCCTTATTGATTATTTCAAAAAGTGGGGGGGCTAGAATGATGGAAGGAGCCCTCAGTCTGATGCAGATGGCTAAGATCAGTGCTAAACTCAGTCAATTATCTAAAGCGCATATCCCTTATATTTCTCTCTTGACAGATCCTACTACCGGTGGAGTTACAGCCAGCTTTGCCATGTTAGGAGACCTAAACATTGCCGAACCAGAAGCTTTAATTGGTTTTGCCGGTCCAAGGGTAATCAGGGAAACCATTGGTAGAGATCTGCCTGAAGGATTTCAACGTTCAGAGTTTGTAAAGGAACATGGCTTCCTGGATTTCATTGTTCATAGAAAGGAGCTAAAAGAAAAACTCACTCAGTCATTAGGTATGCTGATGGCCAATGTGAAAGCGGAATACTGATCTTAAAAAATGAGATGAAGATATTAATGGGGCTTGTTCATAAGAACAGCCCCTTTTTTATTATCTATCCCCCTTATTGGCTTGTTTACTCTTGAAGCGCTTAAATCGCTCGTTATACTCCTGAAGCCGCTTTTCATCATACTCCATGAGGAAAATTGGGGGAAGATCTGTTTTCTCTGGCATGGACTCGGGCGTTAGGTCTATATAGTCATTGGAGTCATCCTTTTTCTTAACCAAGGCAAAAGAATCATACAATTCTCCTGTAACCAGGAAGGCTTTATAAGTAAGTGTATCTCCATCTATATTGATGGTTTGAAATAATTGGGTATTAGAAGCTACCCTATCCATCCAACTACTAGTGCTAAGGTCATACATTTTAGGACCACTAACAGATACCACATATACAGGACTTTGGCTTTCCTGAATGTTAAGACCCTCAGGTATATTTTTTCCGCGTCCGTAAGTGTGGTCATGCCCCTGTAGGACCAGGTCTACCTGATACTTGTTGTAAAGGGGTTCTAGTCTCTCCCGCATTTCTGGATTATCCCTTCCAGACCTGAGAGAGTAGATGGGGTGGTGCTGCATGATGATCACCCACTTATTTTTGGTGCGAGCAAGGAGATTCTCTAGCCAGTCGGCTTGTATGCTGATGTTCTCCTTTTTGGCTTGCATGGCACGCGTATCCAAAGAAATGAATCGTATGCCCTGGTAATCTATATAGTAGACCGTTTCTTTAAATCCTTTAGGTCCGTTTTGCGGAAAGGCAAAACTAGGCTCCCAATACTTGGTGAGAATCTTCTCCCCGTCTAATGCACGATAATACTCGTGATTACCTGGGGTAGCTAAGCTGGGCATCATACCGTACATCCATCCACCGGCATAAAACCATTCTCCCCACTCACCATCCTTCTTACAGTTATTAATAAGGTCACCTGCATGAAGCATGAAGTCTGCTTCCGGCAATTTCATGAAAGCGCCTCTGATAGCTCGGGACCAAAGAGACTTTAAATCATTTTGTGCATCCCCAAAGTAGATGAAAGACACAGGTTTTTCTTTCTTACTAGCGGTAGTAAAGTGAAACCATTCACTCCATCCTTCTCCACTCCCTACCTGATAGGCATACTGGGTTTCAGGCTTCAATTTCTTGAAAGTAACCGTATGGAAATGGGCTACATTCACATCGGTCTCTAGTCGGGTAGTTTTCGCTATTACCGTAGTAGTGTTTTTTCTGAAATCAGGCGTAGCATCTGCTATGGCTATTTTAGCCCCTGCTTTTGTAACCGTGGTATCAGTTCTCCAGGTAACAGACATGGTAGTGGAAGGATCATCCTCCATAGTGAGGATAATTCTGTCTGGAGTTCCACTTGGCGGGTACATATCCCTGGTGTAATACTGAGCTTCTACTACAGAAGTACTCATAACCCAAAACAGGAGGAACGCTAAAAGTGATGATGGGGAATTGTACATAACCCTTACTGGAACTTTACTTTGCTATTCTAAGACGTATAGCCAGAGCTGAAATTGTGGTGAAAAACTGATCTAATTTAAAAAAAACTTAACACATCTTATGAATTAAATATGTATCAATGAATTTTCATGTCAGATATCTGGCAGATTGTTA
>JBCDBC010000803.1:0-3485 GCA_039184535.1 Bacteroidota bacterium
GAATAGCCTAAGATAAAGCGCATGTGAATGCCTTCCTGATAGGCGCGTGGCATTTGAAGGGCAATGGCCACCATGAAGATACTCAGTGCAATCGCCATGGCGTAAGAGAGCATCATGTTGTCCAGCATAGGCTGAAGACCTACTGCTGTGGTATAACAACTCACGATACCCATAATGAATACAGCGACTGGAAAGAGAGGATGCTGGTTGTTCCCTTCGTTCGGTTGGTTTGTATGGTCCTGATGTTCTCTAGCAAGAAGCTGGGGGATGGGAGAACGAGAATCAGGTTCTTTCTTGAATTGCATAATATCCTGTTAATTATCCTGTACACTCTCTTTTTACAAATGGCATTCCCAGAATAAAACAGAATTTATCTCACTGAAAATCAACATATTATACAAAGCCCACTAATAGTTCTCTTTCCATTGTGAGAAAAGCATTTCCAAAATGAAAAAAGCCAGACAGCAAAATGAACTGCTATCTGGCTCGACTGCACCTATAAAAGATATACCCTTATCGGATATACTGATTCAGGTAATTCTCATATAATTCTTGCTTGCCACTTCTTACGGTTGGCTCTCCTTTGGACAAGGCATAAGCCTTTAAATCGTCCAGCGTCAGAGCCCCTTCTTCATACTTGGCTCCCTCACCACTGTCAAAGCTGGCATAGCGATTCTTTCTCATTTTCTCTACTGGAGAATTCTCCAATACATTATCAGCAATGATGAGTGCTCTGGCGAAAGCATCCATACCGCCTATGTGCGCATAGAATAAATCTTCCAGATCTGTAGAGTTTCTTCTGACCTTCGCATCAAAGTTGATTCCTCCTCCCTGTAGCCCGTCAGCTCTCAAGAAGACCATCATCACCTGTGTAAGCTCGAAGAGGTCCATGGGGAACTGATCCGTATCCCAACCATTCTGGTAGTCTCCTCTGTTAGCATCTATACTCCCCAGCATTCCGGCATCTGCTGCCACTTGTATTTCATGCTGGAAGGTATGCCCTGCCAGGGTAGCATGGTTAGCTTCTATGTTTAGCTTGAAGTCATCCATCAGATCAAATTCTCTCAGGAAGCTGATGGTGGTTGCTGAATCGAAGTCATACTGATGCTTGGAAGGCTCCGCTGGCTTAGGCTCTATAAAGAAGGTTCCTTTGAATCCCTGCTTACGCGCATAGTCCTTCGCCATGTGTAGGAACCTGGCCATATGCTCCAGTTCTCGCTTCATGTCTGTATTCAGCAGAGAAAGGTATCCCTCACGGCCACCCCAGAACACATAGTTGTCACCGCCCAGGGCGATGGTAGCATCCAATGCATGTTTCACCTGAGAAGCTGCATGAGCCACCACATGGAAGTCAGGGTTGGTGGATGCCCCATTCATGTAGCGCGGATTGGAGAATAGATTGGCTGTACCCCAGAGAAGGTTAATGTCAGAGTCTTTCTGCTTTCCTTTCGCATAGTCTACTATCTGCTCCAGTCTTTTCTCTGATTCTGCCAGGGTAGAAGCTTCATCTACCAGGTCATAATCATGGAAGCAGTAGAATGGTACACCCAGTTTGGTCATAAACTCAAAGGCTGCATCCATTTTGTCTTTAGCCCTTTGAACAGGGTCCAGAGACTCATTCCAGGGCATAAGGCGGGTGCCTCTTCCAAAGGGATCTGCATTCTCATTACAGAAGCTATGCCAGTAGGCTACTGCATACCGTAGGTGTTCTTCAAGGGTTTTACCTCTGACTTTTTTCTGTGGATTATAATAACTGAAAGCAAGGGGATTGTCCGAATCAGGTCCTTCAAACTGTATAGATGAAATACCTGGGAAGTAAGAAGTTTCTCCTGTTATGACTGCCATAATTGTACTAGTTGTTTTTCAAGTGATTTTGTAAAGTGTTTACCCATTTCTCATAAAATGCTTCCTGTCGCTCTTTTCGCTTCACATTTGGTTCTATGGTTTCTAGCAAAGTCAGGCAGGCGGCTGATTCTTCAGGATTAGCATAAAATCCTGTACCTACTGCTGCCCCTCTGGCGGCGCCTTCTGCCCCATTGGTTTCATATAGTTCTATGGTGACTTCGTTCACATCTGACAAGGTTTCCCGGAAAATCTTAGAGAGGAACATATTGGCCTTTCCTGCTCTGATGACTTGGGGTTGCATACCCAGTTTACCCATGATGTCCATACCGTACTTGAAAGAATAGGCTATCCCTTCATGTGCAGCCCGAATCATATGCGCATGTGTATGGGTATTCAGGTCCAGGTGAGATAGTTGGGCTCCCACCAGTCTGTTGTTCAGCACCCGCTCAGCGCCATTCCCAAAAGGTAGCATGATGAGTCCATCAGATCCGGCAGCCACAGCTCCCGCCATTTGGTTCATCTCCTCATAGGAGTCTATGGATAGATTGCGCTTTAGCCAGTTGTTCAGGATGCCCGTTCCATTCACACAGAGGAGAATGCCGAGGCTGTTTACTTCATGAGAATAGTTGACATGGGCAAAGGTATTCACGCGCGAGAGAGGATCGTAGGCCGTTTCATGGCTGACCCCATATACCACCCCTGAGGTACCTGCCGTAGCCGCTATCTCTCCGGGATTAATGACGCCCAGGGAAAAAGCATTATTAGGTTGGTCCCCTGCCCGGTAACTGATAGGCGTTCCTGCCTTCATTCCCCAGGCATCTGCCAGAGAATTGGATAAGCCAGCGGTAGCTTCAAAGGTTTTATAAACATCCGGAATGAGGGAAGCCTCTATTCCGAAGAACTTATACAGGTCTACTGCCTGGGACTTCTGCTGAAAATCCCACATGATACCTTCTGATAAACCTCCGATGGTAGTAGAGATTTCTCCTGATAGTTTCATGGCCAGGAAATCTCCCGGCAACATCATCTTGTGAATTCTTCCGTAAATCTCAGGTTCATTCTCCTTTACCCAGTGCAGCTTGGCTGCGGTAAAGTTTCCAGGAGAATTTAGGTAATGCTGTAAACAGAATTGACTCCCCAGAGCGTCAAAAGCTTGCTGGCCGTGTGGAACAGCTCTACTATCCGACCAAATGATAGAAGGTCTAAGGACCTTGTGGTCTTTATCTACCAGCACCAAACCGTGCATCTGATAGGAGATGCCTATTCCACCTATGGAAGCAGCATCTGCTCCAGCGGATTGAAGGACTTTTTCTATCCCTTTTTGTGTATGGGTCCACCATTCTTCAGGGTCTTGTTCAGCCCATCCTTCACGTACGGACTGCACCCTCATTTCGGACTGAGGCTCTGAAGCAAAGGCCAAGGGTCTCCCTGCTTCCGCGTCAAACAAGCAAACCTTGATGGCGGAAGTACCCAAATCTATACCTAAAAATAGCATAGGAAAGTGTGTTAAATATGATTCCTGCTCATCAGGATAGCCCTAAGGCTCTTTTGTTCCCTTCCTCATCTATTCCACTGTCAGCAAAGTCATCAAAGGCTCTCTCTGTAACCCTGATGATGTGGTCCGCAATGAAGGGGGCTCC
>JBCDBC010000804.1:0-3482 GCA_039184535.1 Bacteroidota bacterium
CGAAGAAGTCGTTGCTCAGGACACCCGGGCGGGCGGTAAAGATGCCATGCTCGGAGTCGCCCGCATTCGCGGAAGTCGTGACTATGAGGTTTATGTGCTTCTGCATTAGCAGCCCTGTCAACTTCAATCTGCTCCATACTTTTGAGGGAGAATGACTTCAGACTACCTTCAGTTAAGGAAAGGACAGGATATTGAACGGAAGACATAAGTGAGATTTGTTACATAACTACTTTACAGGCCTTGTGGTTCGGAAAAGCTAAACGCTCCATGGTGAAAATACTGGAAATATTCGAGACAGAACGTACGTACTTGCGCCCCTTCTCACGGAGGGATGATGTGGATCTGTTTGAATTGAATGCTGATCCTAAGGTGATGAAGTTCACTGGGGATAGTCCATTCTCCTCTATAGGAGAGGCTCGACAATTTATCTTGGACTATGATTATTACCAACAGTATGGATATGGTAGGTGGGCTGTCATCCGAAAGGAAGACCAAGAATTCCTAGGCTGGTGTGGCTTGAAGTTCCACCCTTCCAGCGGAGAAACAGATCTGGGGTTCAGGTTCAAACAGACATTCTGGCATCAAGGATATGCGACAGAAACGGCTAAAGCCTGTTTATTCCTGGGATTCAAATCCTATGAACTTCCAGAGATCATTGGGAGGGCGGCGGAAAAGAACCTGGCCTCTATCAGGGTCCTTGAAAAAGTGGGCATGATCTATTCTCATGAAATGATACTGTCCGGTATGCCAGCCAGACAGTATTGTATGAACAATTCCCTCTATAGAAAACAGGTATTTCCTAAATCACCCATTTTCAGTCAAACTGACTAGGGCCAAATCAGAATAGTTCCAGCATATGTTAGTCCTCCACCAAAGCCTATCAGGGCCAGCTTATCACCAGACTTAATCTTCCCACTCTCTGCTGCAGTTGCCAAAGCCAAAGGGATAGTAGCTGAGGAGGTATTTCCATAGTAAGACAAACTTTCCAGCGTCTTCTCAACAGGGAAGTTCAGATTCTCACATACCACGTCTAGGATTCGCCGGTTAGCGCTATGCGGCACAAACCAGTCTATCTCATCCATTGTGATATTTTCCTTTTCCAGCAGCCTGTTTATCTCTCTGGTGGCGGTAGATACTGCCCATTTGAATACCTTTTTCCCCGTTTGATGAAGCTTGGCATTGGCGGTTATCTCCGTTCCATTTATTTTCTTATTCCAGGAAGACAGATAAAGGTCTGCCCCTCCTTCCCCTTCTGTACCTGTTACAGTAGAAAGAATGTTCCCTTCTTCTGCAGCCTCCACCAAGGCTACTCCAGCGCCATCTCCAAAAAGTATGCAGGTAGTTCTATCCGAGAAATCCAATACTTTGGAAATGGTTTCAGCGCCAAAAACCAGGACCTTTTTGTAATCACCTGTAGCTATCAGTCCTTTAGCCGTAATCAGCGCATAGACAAAGCCAGCACAGGCAGCACCTATGTCCAGGCTTCCTGTCCTTTCTATTCCTAATGAATGTTGTAATTGGCTTGCTACGGAGGGCATGGACATCCCTCCGGTTACAGTAGCTACGAGTATGAAATCTACATCTGAATAATCTAGGTTGTGCTGCTCTTTCATTCTTAGGGCAGCATGATGACATATGTCTACCACATATTCATCCTCTTTAGCGTACCTTCTTTCTTTGATCCCTGTACGTTTGACGATCCACTCATCAGAGGTTTCTACCATGGCCTCCATGTCTACGTTGGTGACCACTTTTTCAGGGGCATAGCTGCTTAGCGCAGTAAGTTTAGCCTTCATGCGTTTGTGTATTGTTCAAGGCTAAGATCGGTAACTAATGCTGAAAACTGCAAGTTTTCCGGCTAAACATATTTATAGTTTTTACTAAGGCTTATAAGTTTTTACCTCACTGGGGCTATATCCTATCCTGTGAGCAATAGCTGCCATCTGCTTCCCCTCGGGTATGCTGACAGGCCCTGTATACACCTCCCATCTATTCACCAAAGTATCAGAAGCTCCTAGCATTTGATATCCTAGGGAAGCTCCCTCTGTAGCACTGCTGAGAGAAATCATTCCACCCTCAGAGGAAAATTCTGGTTCCATGGTAGCTGGCTGCTTAAAGTCAGGCCAGATGGTTTGAATGAAGTCCTCTTCTTCCATCAAGCCTTTATCATCTATCTCTGCCATCCACCGCTCACATTCAGCCCTCAGTTCCGCCAGCTTATCCTGCAAAGCTGGATCTCCCGCCAGATTATTAAGCTCATGTGGGTCATTCTCCGTATCAAATAGCTCTTCTTCTACCTTAGTCTCACCAAACCATAGGGCCTGAGTTTCATTTAATTCCCCTGCATCTCTCATTCTCAGGAGTTCCTGCATGACTGGCATCTGTTCCCTGTATTTGACAGGTAGATAATAGCTTTTTTCCGGCTGGAAGTTCTTTAGGTATTTATACCTTCTGTCCCTTACTGCCCTGATCATATCATATACCCCATCAAATCTGTCTGCCGCTGCGTGCAAATACTTTCTGTCCTCAGCTATATATTTTCCCAGAAATGCTTTTCCATCCAGGTACTCTGGTGGCGCCTGACCGGAAAGAGACATGATGGTGGGAAGAAGATCTATAAAGTTGGTTAAACGATCATCTACCTGACCTGCAAACATCTTCTCAGGGAACCTGACAATCAAAGGTACCCTAATGCCAGAATCATAAAGCATGCGCTTCATCCTGGGTAAAGGACCTCCATGATCAGCATACCAGAAGATGATGGTATTTTCTAGCAAGCCATCTTCCTCTAACTGAGCAAGGATTTCTCCTACCTGGGCATCCATACGCTTAATGTTAGAGTACATCTGTCTGACATCCTGCTGGCCTACTTCATTATCAGGTAAGTATGGAGGAACATTTACTTTCATATCTCTGGGAACCCATAAGGAGTCCTGCATTCGGGCCCAGATCTGGGACTCATGGGTAATGCCAAAATTAAAAATGGAGAAGAATGGTTGCCCTGGATTGCGGTTTCTCCAATGTGCCTCCCGACTACTTTCATCCCAGGCAGTTACGGTCTTTTTATACTGGTAATCTTCTTTTGAGTTATTAGAGCAGTAATAGCCTGCCCTACGCATAATCTCTGCATGCATCCTCACTTCAGGTGGGGGTACAGCTTCATAGCGCACCAGATTTTCCGGGTGAGACTTTCCTCCACCTGAGGTTCTCATATGATGTGCCCCTATGTGTGAAGGATACATACCCGTAGAGATGGCAGCCCTACTGGGTGCACATACGCCTGAGGGAGAGAAAAAGTGGGTATACCGTACCCCTTCTGCAGCCAAACGGCTTAGATTAGGCGTAGCCACTGTAGAATCACCAAAAGGAGGAATGTAAGGGCCAAGGTCCTCCGCTACCAACCATAAAATATTGGGGGTAAAAGATAGTTCTATCTGCGGGTAGGAAGAGTCCTCATTTATAGTCTCCTGTTGCGATTCGCA
>JBCDBC010000805.1:0-3479 GCA_039184535.1 Bacteroidota bacterium
ACCATAAGGCCCATAAATTATCAGATAGATGTATCTCGCACTTCCACTCCTTTTCTCCTGGAGAATTTGATTATCAATTACTTATAAATAAGATATTAGCTCTTGCCTATAGGAGCCATCATGAGAGATAGAAGAATAGACTGGTTACAGTATGGTTTTGTAACCAAACTCTCGAGCATATTCTCTACCTATGTAGGACTCCATAAAACCCTAAGTAATTATGAAGCACTCCGGGGCTATTATTATCGAAAAACCCATTGAATTGGTAACTAAGCTTTTTGTAGATCCGGCTTATCTAGGAGAATATCAAGATGGATTTGTGAAGAAAGAACTGGAAAGTGGGACCGCAGGTGAAGCGGGAGCTGTTTCCAAAATGTACTACAAATACGGAAAGAGGGATATGGTTCTGACAGAAACTATTACCGCTAATAATTTGCCCGAGTCGTTTGAAGCTTTTTACCATCATAAGCACATGGATAATACCATGGTCTGCAGATTTATCCCAATTGATAAAAATACCACCCGTTATGAATATGCTTATGATTATACCCGGATGAACTGGGTCATGCCAAAGCTTATAGCCATTCTATTTCCTGGAGTATACAGGAAGCAGGGAGATAAGTGGATGAATCAGTTTAAGGAATTTGTCGAAAAACAATGAATTATGTGGCAAGAAAAACTCAAGAGGTATGATGAGCTTGTAGCTAAATGTACCCGCTTTGAACGAAAGGGTAAGTCAGTTCCCTATACTTCCGCAAACGGATATATGTTTTCCATTCTTAACAAGGAGGGAGAATTAGGGATTCGATTCTCAAAGGAGGTACAGAAAAAATATATGGAGGAACTGAATACTACCTTCTTTAAATCACATGGTGCTGTTATGCGAGGATATGTTCTGATCCCTGAAGATATGTTTGATGAGCTAGATATTCTGGCCAACTTATTGAATGAGAGCTATGACTACGTCATGACTCTGGAACCAAAGTAAGGATTAGTATTTTGGGGCACATGATAACCGAAAAGCTTACCCAGCTAGCCTGGAGCCTGTATGGACGTTTTGCCTGGGATCAAAATCGAAGCTCGGATACCCTTGATCTTGGTCAAAGAATAGTGGACATCTTATCTTCAAAAAAAGAGGGAGAATCCGAGCATGTATGGGATGTAGGTTGTGGTACTGGATACTATTCTTATCAGTTGGCTAAAGCAGGATTTAGCGTTACAGGGATAGATTATGCCAAAGGAATGCTGGATGTGGCCAAGGCTAACTACCAGGGCATCCCTAACCTGGTTTTTAAGCAAATGGACGTATCAAAAATTCTCCCTGTTAAGAGTGGGACAGTTAGCCATGTAATTTGTGTGAGTAGTATTCAGGCTCTACCAGATCCCCTATTTAGCCTGAAAGAGTTAAATAGAATAATGAAAGCCGGGGGAAGCTTGATCATCACACATACCTCCTCCCGGAGGTCTCCTCAAGATTCTCATATGATGGGGGCGAAAAGTACCTTTCTTAGTAAAGGGCTCTTATCTATTAAGTCTTATGTAGAGAAAAAGGGTTTTACGACCTATTGGACGAAGGAAGAGCTGACAAGTATGATACAGATATGCGGATTTGAGATTGTGAAGGTAGAAATACTGTCAGAGAGAATGATCATAATTGGGCAGAAAAAGAATTCTCTGTAGTTAGTGCTCTTATTCCCCCTCTTTATGTTTCAGTGGAGATTGATTCAGTTTACCCTGAAGAGAATGATTCCAACAAGCTAAACCTAAGCTAATTGGTTCGTGAAACCAGCAAAGTTTCATTTCCTACTCCTATCGTAAATTTAGTCTATAACCTTGCCAGCGAGCTAAATCTTTTCCTGATAGTAGGTCGCAGGTTAACAGGACGCTAAAAAAATAGGCCCCCCTGCTTTCATAAAGGTGGTATTGAACCATTTCCTCTTATCCAATCCTTCTCAGTTTATACAGTTGATTCAATGAATTTCTGAAAAATTTTTCCACCAATTTTTGGAAAATGTATGAAGAACCTACTATATTAGGTCAAATTGGTTGACCAATTACCAGTTAACCAGAGACCAGCACCCAGAAAACCAATAACTAGTTGATTAACTCTTATGTCTAGTCTGTTAAATAATTTCAGCGAAATCAGGATTCAAAGTCCGATAGAGATCATCATGAATCAGATCAAGGGACTTATTACCTCGGGTCAGTTAAAACCCGGAGATAAACTGCCGCCTGAAAGAAAGCTCGCTGAAAAACTTGGAGTTGGAAGAAGCCATGTAAGAGAAGCCATCAGGAAGCTGGAATTCTACGGGATCCTGAAAACAGTTCCTCAAAGTGGGACTATGGTTGCTGGAATTGGCATTACCGCTTTGGAGGGATTGATTACTGATGTGTTAAAATTGGAGAATTCAGATTTTGCTTCTCTCGTAGAAACCCGGGTTATCCTGGAACAACAGACTGCTTACCTAGCTGCCGAGAGAAGAACGAACGAGGATATCGCAAATATTCGCAAGGCATTAGATGCCTATGTAGAAAAAGTGGAAGACGGAAAGCAGGCTGTTGAAGAAGATTTAATGTTTCATTTAGCCATTGCAGAGGCAAGCAAGAATTCTGTACTAAAGTCTCTGATGCTAATTATAACGCCTGACATTATTCATAGCTTTAATAAGCTTGATGTTTGTAAAGATGGAAACATCTTTAAAGCTCTCGAGGAACATAAACTTATTCTAGAGCATATTGTAAATGGAAAACCTAGACTGTCTGCAGCAGCTATGCAAGAGCATTTACAAGATGTTTTGGACTATAGTGTTTCCCTACGTGAATGACGGATATTGACATAGAAGGATAACTAACAACTTAACAGTTTAACTGGTTCTGGTGCTTTTTAAAAATTGGTGGCTTCGGCTGCCCTGGAGTTCTATTGTCTAAAGTGAAAACACTACTACAGGCAAAATACTATCAAATTAATTCTAACAAACTACTATTATGCTACTCGAATTTAGCTTCGTAAGAAGGCTTATACAGCATACCTTGTTGATAATAGCCTTTTGTAGTACAACCTGGGCTTTTGCAGGCCCCACCGCTACCATCACCGGTAAAATGACAGATGCCGATGGTAACGGACTAAAAGGAGGAACAGTACTAGTAAAAGGTACCACAACAGGTGCACTTACTGATGATCAGGGACAATATTCCATAGAAGCAGAAGCTTCTGATGTACTGGTCTTCAGCTATATCGGATATCGCACACAAGAGATTACGGTAGGAGGCAGTTCTACCATAGATGTGTCCATGGAAGAGGATTTCGGACTATTAGACGAAGTTCTCGTAGTGGGATATGGTTCCCGTAAAAAATCGCACAACACAGGTGCCATTGCCCAGGTAACAGGGAAAGAAGTTGCGGCCATCCAGGCCAACCGTGTGGATGATGCCTTGGCTGGTAAATTAGCCGGTGTCCTGATTCAGAATCAGGATGGAGC
>JBCDBC010000806.1:0-3475 GCA_039184535.1 Bacteroidota bacterium
CCAGGAACCACAAAAGTTTTTCCACTAAAACTATTTATGAGTTGTATATCGGAAGATAAAATCTTTTCAGCAGCGATCCTTTTTTTATGGGACGTATTATTTGGCACCCCTTTTCTTGGGGATAAATTACCTACGGCTAAAAGTGTGTTGACAGAACCCAATCCTTCTTTAATAGCATCAATGCCTTTTAAGGTCATTTCAGAGGTATCGTTTGACCCACTATAAAATAGGATCGAATGATACAACTCAGAGCTACTTGGATCAAGATTAGGCTCATCAGGATAAGGTTTATAGGATATACATGGGCGAAAAATATTTCGCCATAGCCCTCCCTATACCACCTCCCCCGACAACAGTACCCGATTTTTCATTTTGGATTTTCGGAGACTCTTTCTATTTTAACGATCGTTCAACAAATACCTTTATGCCTGCCCAGAAAACTTCCAAAGAAGATATCCTGAAAAAAGCCTTGATGGTATTCCGCAAGCAGGGATACCATGCCACCAGTATAGCCGACCTTTCTAAAGTATGCGACATTCCCAAGTCGCATTTTTATTACTACTTCGAAAACAAGGAGAGCCTCATGCAGGAAATTCTCCAGGTAGTAGAAGTCTACTTTCGGGAAAGGGTGATGGCAGTAGCTATCGATCCATCTCTTAGTCCACATGAACGATTGGAAAACCTGGGAGAAAGACTGAAAAAGGTTTATAAAAGTGAAACAGGTGGCTGTATCATGGGCAATACCGTACTGGAAACTATGCATTTAGGAGCGGATCAGGCATTTGCTCCTGTACTGAAAAGCTTCTTTGATGGGATGATAGAAGCTCTCCACATCATTTACCAGGAAGTTTATACGACAGAAAAAGCCAAAGAAATGGCTGAGGCGGGTATACAGGACTTGCAGGGAGGCATCATGCTCATGCAGCTGTATGATGATAAGCATTATATGCATGCCGCCATCCAACGAACCCAAAGCAGATTACTCACCCCCAATCCATAAAATATTCTCAATGAATCCAATCAACAAACAGTTTATCACCCAAAAGGCTCCCGAACTTCTCAAACAAATTAAGGAAGACGCCGAACCACTTTGGGGGCTCATGAGTACCCAACACATGCTGGAACATCTGGGAATGATGTTCCACATCTCCAAGGGAAACCAGCTCCCCTGCCTGGTTCCTGACAACAAGCTTCAGGCTTCACGAGACTACCTCATGAGTGATAGACCTATGCGGAAGAACATCCGCATACCTAATGCACCACTGGAACCGGGAGAGCTCCGCTATGAAAGCCTCAGCTTTGCTTATGACAAACTCATGGGAAAAATAGAAGGCTTCTATGCTTTCTATCAGGAGAATAAGGGAGCAGAGAATATGCATCCCTTCTTTGGGAAGCTGGATCAGGAGAAGTGGGAGCAGTTCCATGCCAAGCATCTCTACCATCACCTAGCCCAGTTCGGAAGTTTACCTGAAGTAGATCACATTTCCATAGAAGATGCCCTAGTAGTTTAAGCATGCCCAAGACTGAATACACCTATTGCCCGCCCTGTGGTAAAAAGCTCATAATAGCCTTGAGGGCAGGAGAAAATCGTAAAGTATGTCCAGATGAGAGTTGTGGTTTTGTTCACTGGGATAACCCCGTTCCTGTAGTCGCAGCTATCGCTACCCGTGGGGAGGATGTATATCTGGTGAGGAGCATAGGCTGGCCGGATGGATGGTTTGGACTGGTAACGGGCTTTATGGAGAAAGCTGAGAAACCGGAAGAGGCAGTATTGAGGGAGGTGAAGGAAGAGTTGGGGCTGGATGGAAAGGTAACCGCCTTTATAGGCCACTACCCCTTCAAGCGTATGAACCAGATCATCATGGCCTACCATGTGGCACTAGAGGAGGGAGAGGTAACACTGGACACTTCCGAACTGGAAGCTTTTAAAACCGTCCCCATTCAAAAAATACGTCCCTGGCCTATGGGCACAGGAAAAGCCCTCAAAGACTGGTTAAGCAGCCAGGGGATTGAGAGAGAGTTCATGCAGTTAGGCTAAGCCTCCTTTTCTTGAGAATCCTCACTACCTTTAAGTAGCAAAGGCAATTCTCCTATATGAAAACTTCCTTTCCTACACTCACAACAGAAAGACTTCTTCTCAGGCAAATTACTCCTGAGGACCAACCGCTTGTATTTAAGGGACTGTCCCATCCTGAGGTCATTAAATATTATGAAGTAAGCTACCCTACTCTGGAGGCCACCAAGAAACAAATGGATTGGTATGCAGGTCTTGAGAAAGATGGAACAGGCATCTTCTGGGCTGTTTGCTCAGCTGATAATAGCACCTTCTATGGGGTTGGAGGCATTTATGACCTGACCCAGGTTCACAAAAAGGCTGAAATAGGCTTTTGGCTGTTACCAGAACATTGGGGAAGGGGCTATATGCAGGAAGCCTTTGGCGCTATGGAAGACTACTGCTTCAATACCCTCAATCTGCATAGGCTGGAAGGATATGTGGAGGCAGGTAATGACAAATGTGTAAGTGCCATCACCAAGGTGGGATATGAACTCGAAGGGACCATGAAGGATGCTGAAATGAAGAATGGCCAGTTTATCAGTGTGCACATATTCGCTAAGGTCCATGGATAAGCCACAACTACACGAACTATGGATTGCTCTTTTTGCTCCTCTAGACTTAGAAGAGAAGCAAATCGAAAATGTATGGCTCTACCTTCTCAAGCAGTATGGTGGCAGGGGAAGAGCTTACCACAACCTGACGCATATAAGCACCATGATGTCCTTGTGGCAAAGGCATAAAGTAGCGTTTCAGGATTCAGACATACTAGCTTTCTCTATCTTCTTCCACGACATCATTTATAATCCTCTTAGAAAGGATAATGAGCTCAAAAGCGCCGAATACGCAAGTACTATTCTCCAGAAAGCAGGCGTAGATCAAGAGAGAACTCAGCACTGCTACCAACAAATCCTGCTAACCAAGTCCCATCAAGGGCCTGATTTGACTCAAGATGCCAAGTACCTTCTGGACTTTGACCTGGAAATTTTGGGCAGAGACTGGGAGGCCTATGAGGTATACACACAGCAAATAAGGAGAGAATACCGCATCTATCCCTGGCCGATTTATAAGAAGGGAAGAAAGGCTGTTCTCAAGCACTTTCTGGAGTTACCTCACATTTATCAAACGCCCCATTTTCAGCAAAGCCTTGAATCCAAGGCCAGAGAGAACCTGAAGAAGGAGTTACACATACTTTCTTCCTAACTACCACTTACATCTTCTACCTCACCCATTACTTACTGTGGTGGGTGCCTTATCTGAAGCCTATCGGTTTCAAGCCTCATCCATACTAGTTTAGGATCAGATTCAGCTCACAGACCCTTAAGGGAGGGCTGTTAATTCCTGAATATGGATTATATATTTGAAGGAAACACATCCCTATGACATTACTAGAAAGTCTCAAAACAGTAAAAGATCCCCGCA
>JBCDBC010000807.1:0-3472 GCA_039184535.1 Bacteroidota bacterium
CAAAAAGAGTCGTTTGGGAAAAGGAGATTAGTGTTGAAGGAAATGGTATTCTTACAAAAGTAAACCTAAATCTACAAGAATTACCCGCTGGTAGGTTTAACCTTCGGAGTGTCGATGAGGATAATGACCCAAATGACATCATTGATTACACTTTCTTGAAGTGGTCTAGTGGAGGAAATAGCAATCTTATAGGGGTCCTGGAAATCGTTGTAGACCCAAAAAGAGTAGGTAATGGGTATTCTTTATTTAAGACTGTTACCAACGGTCTTCCTGACAAAGCACCAGAATTTACCATTTTCTGGAAAAACCGAGCTACTAAGTGGCGGTACGTTTTCAAAAAGCAGGAATGGTTGAAAACTCTCCCACAATCTAAAGTAGCTGTCTTTCTAAAGGAGGAGGGAACAGATTCATCTACCATAAGCCGAGACCATATTAGTCTTTCTTTAGTTAGTCCCGAAATAACCTTACAGGTACCTGACATACAGATGGCAGATTCTGAGGCGGAGCTACTGGAAGAGAATGAAGCTGAGGGAATTCTTTTACCAGCTCCTACTAGCGGTTCTCTCTCTCTGGTTCCTTTTAAACAAGGAGTGGGTGAGGGAGCGGGGGCGATGATAGATAAAAGTGATTCATACGTGTCAACCGTTTATATGGAATTCTGAAAACAGAAAAGATAAATCTTCACAACCATGAGTAACTATAGAACCCCGGGTGTATATATAGAGGAAATTCAAAAGTTTCCTCCCTCCGTAGCACCTGTTGAGACAGCTATTCCCGTATTTATAGGATACACAGAAAAAGCCCGGAAGGACGGGAGGGACTTAACACTAGATCCCTTACGTATTTCTTCTCTTTTAGAATATCAGACATTCTTTGGGGGACCACAAAAAGAAATAGGGATAGAGGTTGTATTTGATGAACAAACGTCTGGGGGGAGTACATATACTGCTCAATTTAATGAAGCAACTGGTGGATCCTTACATATAATGTATTACTGCCTTCAGCAGTATTTTGCTAATGGAGGAGGACCCTGCTGGATCATTTCTGTAGGTAGTTTTACTCCTTTTGGGCAAGTAATTAGTAATAGTCAACCATTCTTAGATGCCTTAGATGCTATCAGGAAAGAAGATGAACCTACTCTTATTATTTTTCCAGAAGGACAAGGAATGAGTAGAGGGGAATACTTTGCTATCCAACAACAATCATTGAGGGTCTGTGAAGAAATGAAAGATAGATTTGCTATCATAGACTTTTATGATAGAGTTGATCCAAGTAGAACAGCAGGAGATATTGCAGAATTAGCAGAAGAATTTCGAACAGACATAGGAATAAATGACCTAAAGTACGGGGCGGTATACTTTCCAAACATTAGATCTACCTTTAACTACGACGTAGAGGAATCATCTGTTATTCTCATACATAATGTGAATGGGGGGGAAGGAAACGGAGAATTCAACGAGTTAACATTTAATGAGCTTAATGATGCCAATAAAGCACAAGTAAGGTTAGCCATCAATAACTTTTCGATAGACTTACCTCCTTCTGCTTCTATGGCTGGATTATATGCCAAGGTTGACAGAGAAAGAGGGGTTTGGAAAGCCCCTGCAAATGTAAGCATATTAGGAATTGATGGGCTTACCTTCAAAGTAACAGATGCTATTCAGGATGGCCTAAATATAGATGTCGTTGCTGGGAAGTCTATTAATGCTCTCCGGTTTTTCACTGGAAAGGGATTTTTGGTGTGGGGGGCTAGGACATTAGCTGGCAATGATAATGAATGGCGGTATGTTCCAGTAAGACGTTTTTTCAATTTTGCTGAAGAATCCATTAAGAAAGCTACTGAAGCTTTTGTATTTGAACCTAATGATGCCAATACCTGGAACAGGGTTAAGTCTCTCATAGAAAACTTTCTCGTGTTACAATGGCGAGCTGGCGCACTTCAAGGCCCTACACCCGAGCAATCCTTCTTTGTAAATGTTGGGCTTGGAGAGACTATGACCGCTCTAGATATTCTGGAAGGTAGGCTGATCGTGGAAATAGGAATGGCAGTAGTCCGGCCTGCTGAATTTATTATCCTCAGATTCTCACATAAAATGGCAGAAGCATAAGCTTAATAGTAATAACTAATATAAGGCAATTATGAGCTTGACAAACCCACCTGGTTCTGGAAACGGTACATCCAGTTCTAAAACCCAGCAAAAGATAGATGACTATCAGAAAAAGTTGGAAGAAGAATATCTTCCTGCTGCTAACAATGACCTGATAGAAAAAACTACTGCTGCTGCTTCTGCAGAAAAGGAAGTAGAACAGCTAGTAAATGATCTGGAACAAGCTATCAGATTTAGATCAGAATATGAGGATATCAATCATGAGATATCTCAGATACTAGCCCAACAGGCTATAGAACTAAAGGGAAGCGTAGACTCTGTAATTAAAAATTATAAAGATTTTCTGAAATTCTTTAATGATGCTATAGCTAGTATTAAAAAAGTAAAGAAAGAAAAGGAAAAATCAGACGAGGCTGTTTGCGCATTAAATAACACAATCAAGAACAAATGCAATGAGGATTGCGTGGCTGAATTAGATAGTAAGGTAGGGTTTACTTCGAAGATAACAGACCTAAATACTTACTTTTCAGACTATAAAGACAGTATTTCTTCAACTTATCTGCTAGCTATAAAAGTGGCGGGCTTAGTTGGAAAGATCAATGCTGAAGGATTTAAGAGTACCTCAGAGGAAATACAACTCTCTGTCAAAAAATTCAAAGATGATGTAGATGGGAATAAAAAGAAAGGAGTAGACAAAGTAGCTGCTAATATGAAATCGCTAGATGAAGGATTAATCAAGGTAACGACAGCTAAAGATGATAGACACGAATCTGAAATGAAGAAAACAGGTTTTGATGCCATCATAGACTATCTAGATAGAGGAGCTCAAGAACCAAGTGAGAACATAGAAGACCTATTAGAGAATGCTGAAGCTTGTTTAACAACTAATTCACAACCAAGTAAGCCATAATACCATCATGTCTTCATCAAATAATGAACATTCGAGCTTTATCGAAGAGCTAAAAGAGAAACTTAGGGATGCTAGAGAAGATTTTTCACGGGCAGACTCTGCTAGCAAAAAGCT
The DNA here is from genome assembly GCA_039184535.1 of Bacteroidota bacterium. Classification (GTDB taxonomy): domain Bacteria; phylum Bacteroidota; class Bacteroidia; order J057; family J057; genus JBCBKZ01. The sequence goes on from JBCDBC010000807.1 coordinate 3,133, forward strand.
TAGAAAAGAATTCCAAAACCAGGTAGCACTAGTTAATACCTTGGGTTCTTATTATAACAGTATTCAAGGGACTAATGAACTGGCAAAGGATGTGATTGCTAAGATTTGTAATGGGAAAGAACTGGCTGATAGTACAGGCTGCGTTGGAGAAAATGCTGTCCATGCCATTCAGCATATGGTGTACGCTACCAAAGTTTCCGCTTCAAAGCTGGAAGTTTTTAACCAAGGAGTAAAAGCCCTAAATACCTCCATTCAGAATGTAACGCTTACTGCTGATGGATGTGAAAAGATCGTGAAAGCCTTAGCTAAGGTTCAAGAAGTAAGTGAACCCACCTTACCC
>JBCDBC010000808.1:0-3470 GCA_039184535.1 Bacteroidota bacterium
GATGAAACTAACGAACTGAATAGCTTAAGCGAAAGTGAGAAAGCAGCTATCACCAACCACTTGTACAGACTTGCCATTTCTCCTGAAATAAGGTGTGATCAGGAAACCAATGACCTTTTCCTGGATAGCTTGAGATCCGAAGGATTTTCTTCTGAAGGTATCATGACAGTTGAGAATGCCCATACGCGTGTATGCTCTGACCTCAACTACCATGAGGCTTACTGGGTGGCCGAATTGGCTATATCTGGTATTCCCTTCCCCATAACTGCCATCAATGACATGCATGTAGATGCTGCCACAGGTAGAATTACTGTGTATGCACAAACCATTGTGAATGGAATCATTCAATCACCTGTTCAGGTAGGGCCGGGAGAGTGTACAGTCGTTAATGGAGATACGGCGGGATATCATCCAAATGCTGTTTTTTTAAACGGTAGTGGAGAAGAGTTTTTAGAAGCTAATGGTTCAGGTGCATGGTGGGTAAAGCATTCCTGGGAATTAGACGGGGAAGGATATAACAACTGGGAATTAAATATGATAGAAAAAGATTATGGTGAGGGGCTCTGGGTAAATGGAATTCTCCTGGAAGATGGAATTACTATGAAGATAGGAGATTTGGATAATTCTCACGGGGGAGGCTTTAACCTCCGTAAACCTATTCTATCAAACAATCCCATCACCTATGAGCTTGAAAGTAATATTTCTCAAGGATCAGGAGATGATCCTTTTATTCTAAACTTTAACTGCACAGAAACCAAGAGTCCTTTTGACAACCTTGCACGTTCATGTCCTGTACTTAAGCCCTAATTCAAAAGGTACGTTTACCTAGCACAACAATTTATCCTCTCTATCATCGGTATGACAGCCTTGTGCTCGTTATGCCGATTTTCATTTGTTCATCTTACTTCTTGATATGTTCATTTCGGCTGGATTTTATCAATAATGCACATATGGGCCTACTACTTTCAGATACAAACTCAAAACCCCAATAACCTTTTTTCATGAAATGGAGGTATTTATTAACAGTTCTTATAGCATTAATATCTGTAGTGATAAGTTGTGATGATGATCCGATAACACCGGATCCAGAACCTGAAATAGGAGAAGGGAAAATTGATACACTGACTACACCTGATGGGGTCCAATATTGTGAATATAAGAGCAGATTAGGAGGAATCTTTTCAGTAACCTATATCCAAGTAATTCCCTTTGTGTTTGGTAGATGCTATCTGAGTAGATCCCAGCTTAGTATTTGCTAATAAGTGGCCACTTCTGGTTGGGATTTTTTCCTGTCAGAGGTGGGTGTTGATCTATCATCTTTTCATCCACTTAGCATTTTTATCAACTATTTAACAAGTAATTATGTATATGCCCAAAACAGCTACGCTCATCAATTGGGGAACCTGTATCACCCTATACGTACTATTCTCATGGTGGCATGGTGCATTTGAAAGACCTCTCAGTCAGAAGGAGGTAGATTACTATTCACAAAAACTCCAAGAGATATCTTCTGATAAAGAGAGAAAAGGTATCCAAGAGTTGTTATCGAAAGATTCTGGTAAACCCATTTTTATGATAAATGCCATAAAAATGAGAGAAACACCTCAAGCTGTTCATGGAAAAGAAGTTGGGAAGTCAACTGAGGAGTTGTTCAACGAGTACCAGTTTTTTGTAACTAGATTTCTTATCAAAAGAGGGAGCTATCCAATTTATGTGGGTACAGCTTCCGGTCCTACTGCTGAAAGTTGGGGGATTGAAAATGCTGATGATTGGTCCACCGCAGCTGTGGTACGCTACAGGAGTTTGAGAACCTTGTTGGAAATGTCGACTAATCCAGCGTTCAGGAACAGCCATGAATTTAAAATCGCTGCTATTGAAAAAACTATTGCCTATCCTACCCAACAAAATTTATTACCTGTTGGCCTAGGTTTGGTCGTATTCTTCATTCTCCTTTCCCTTGCACTTGGAATTCAACTTTATATCTCTATCAGAATGAGAAAGAACTTATCTAGTAGTAAGATTCCCGCTTAGCATAAAGGAGATTTTTGTAATCCTTTCTTGCCTAATTAAGCTACTTAATTTGATGTATTAGACTGTTGATGTTCAAATCAAAAGAAGCAAGTATAGGTCCCAGGCTTAGTAACCAAACAGCGGAGGCATGTTTAATCTTCACCATTCCAGATTTAAAAGAAACTACAGTTTGTACTTCTGAATATGGGATAGAATCATGTGAACCGAACATCCCGATTACATGAAGGAATATGATAAGATTCAAGAGAAAAGGGTTGAGGAGAATAGACTAAATCAAGGAAAACATGATATTCTGGCAGAAAGTAGAACATGGACCAAAATTTAGGAAGCGGAGGAATCTCAAAAAAGCTAGTCCAAGGAGGGTTACCTCCTCTGCCCAATTTTTTCAAAAAAACAGTTAGATTGAGATGGAAGAAACAGTTAGAAAAGGCCTCCTTAGGGCTCCTGATCTTTCTTTAAAGAACCTGAGCAAATTATCGATTGATTTGAGAGTTAAGATTAACGTCATTCTACCTATTGCCTTGGCCATCATTATTCCAGGATTGGGGGTATACATAAATAACGCACCCTTAAATTCACCTAACAATCTCAAATTCCTAACCTTATGGGGATTCGGGTCTATGTTTATGTACACATTATGGCAGGTAATTTGGCATCTGTGGGAATTCAAAAGAAATAAGGAGAAAAAACCTCTAATTATTTCTCTTTTGATGTTAGGGCTGTTAATCTCCATTGGTATCTACATGGATTCCACTCAATATGCGGTTGAGTCCAGGCCAGTTTCCATCATAAGATTTACTATGGCCTGTATATTATTATTGGCTGTCCAGTTTGCCTTACGTGGACAGGAAAACATCTCTAAACTGAAGCTGGAGAAAGAACAAATCCAAACGGAAAACTACAGGGTACAGCTCCAAGCCCTCCGATCCCAAATAGATCCACACTTTCTCTTTAATTCCTTGAATACGCTCCGCTCCATGGTCCGCCAACAGCATACAAACTCTGAGCAGTTTGTGATGAGCCTTTCTCAGTTCTACAGGCAGACCCTAAAACATAATGAGAATACCACTTTGCCTCTTTCAGAAGAATTGGCTGTGCTTGAATCTTACCTATTCTTAATGAAAAGCCGGAATGAGGAAGCCGTTTCTATTAGGATCGACGTAGAGAAAGAATCTCAGGCTCATCATATCCCTACGCTGGCACTTCAAGTAGTGGTGGAAAATTGCTTCAAGCACAATAGCATGACCTACAAAAATCCGTTGAACATAGATATTTCTAACCTGGATATAGTCCTTGCCTATATTAGTAATATCTATGTTCAACGGATTTTTGGAGGTCATGCTATTGTGCTTGAAGCAATTTTCCACCACTACTTGAAGTGCCAGCGTAGGGATATGATGAGCCTGAGATTCTTTCTCTACGTCGATCCTAATAGAAAC
>JBCDBC010000809.1:0-3470 GCA_039184535.1 Bacteroidota bacterium
ATGACCTATGATGGAGTCCTCAAACTAGTTAATCCGGCTTTTTCTAATACCTTAGGGTATAATGAAGAGGATTTCCTCAACAAGGCTATGGCTAGTTTTGTCCATCCAGATGATATCCCGGTTCTTCTAGAGGCCAGGAAGAGGGTGAAGTATAAAAATGTCAATGTAGATGAATTAGAATTAAGATTTAAAAATAAGGATGGGGATTACTTAACCTTTTTATGGAGTTCTAATGTGGATCGTGAGAACGATCTACTATACTGTATAGCCAAGGATATTACTCAGCAAAAGCTGGATGGAGAAAGGTTAAGAGAATCTGAAAAACTTCTCAGAGAAGCACAAGAAACCGCCAAGATGGGTAGCTGGACTAGTGATGTAGCTAAAAAAACGATTACCTGGTCAAAGCAAACCTATAAAATTTATGGAGTAGATGAAGACTTCGAACCCAGTCCTATGAAGTCTAAAATGTTCTATGATGAGGACTCTATAGCTAGGTATAATGAGCTTTGGAAGATTGGATTAGAAGATGATATTTCTTTTGATGAAGTGCTGGGAATTACTACGCCTAAAGGCGAGCATAAGTGGGTTCGTATCATTGGGAAGCCGTATTTCTCCCAGGAGAAAGGTAAGATTTACATGGGGACCATTCAGGACATTACTAAGGAAAGGAATGCTGCCCTGGAATTAGAGAAAGCCAAGGTAGAAGCAGAGAAAGCCACACTAGCTAAGACTCAGTTTCTATCTACCATGAGTCATGAGATTCGCACCCCTATGAATGCGGTAATTGGTTTAACGCATCTTTTACTTCAGGAAAATCCACGAAAAGACCAGCTAGATAATCTCCAAACCCTCAAATTTTCAGCTGAAAACCTACTCTCTCTTATCAATGATATCTTAGATTTTAGCAAAATAGAAGCTGGTAAAGTTGAATTCGAGAGGATATCTTTCAAGCTAGTAGAGATGGTAAATTCCATTAAACACTCTATGCAGTATAAGGCTGTAGAGAAGGGTATAAAGCTAAAATTAGAGATAGATGATAGCATCCCGGCTAATGTAAAGGGAGATCCCACCAGACTAGCCCAGGTCCTTAATAACCTCGTCTCAAATGCAGTTAAGTTTACCACTAAAGGGTACGTGAAAATGTCCGTCGAGAACCTTGGGCAGGAAGAGAATAAAATAAACCTACGATTTTCTGTACGAGATACGGGGATCGGGATTCCAGAGAAAAAGCTAGGGTCTATTTTTGAAAGCTTTTCTCAAGCCAGCTCATCTACCACTCGTGAATATGGAGGAACAGGCCTGGGACTAGCCATTACCAAAAAGCTCCTTGAATTAAGTGGAAGTACTATTGAAGTGAAAAGTAAGCTAAATGTGGGGACAGAGTTTGCCTTTAACTTGAGAATGGATCTTCCTGATGCTTCTGAAAAAGTAGCTAAAACCTACACGACTGATGAACTAGCCGAGCAAAATTGGACAGGTATTATCCTTCTGGCTGAAGATAATAAGGTAAATGTGAAGATTGCCTGTAAATTCTTGAAGAAGTGGGGACTGGAAGTAGATGTAGCTGAGAATGGGTTGGTAGCCACGGAATTAGCCAAAGAAAAGAAGTATGACCTGGTCCTGATGGACTTACAAATGCCTGTTATGGATGGATATGAAGCTACTAAACGTATTAGGGAGATGTACCCTGATATTCCCATTATTGCCTTGACTGCCTCAGCCCTCTTAGAGGTGAAAGCGGAAGCTATAGCAGCCGGCATGAGTGATTACGCTTCCAAGCCCTTCAATCCTACTGAACTCAGGAAGAAAATCAACCAATTTCTGGCAAGTGAAAGTCTCGTGAACCAACCTTCATAGGTTTTCTCTACTTTGTCAGTCGTCAGTATAGTGCAGGAAGCAGACATGCCATCACCTATGAGTATGAGATTTCTGAAAAGTTCATGGAAAGTTCTTAAGATTACTAGAAGGGCTACCTAAATCCTGAAGTCTAAGCCCATTATAAGAATAGTGGATGTAGCTTACTGGTAAACTAAAGGGAACTCAACTTACGGTGCTCTCTGGGACTTAGTCCTGTGCGGGCTTTATAGAGTTGGTTAAAATAAGACCTATTTTGATACCCTACTTCCTGGATAATGTGAGTTATAGGTAGTTCTGTATTTAGTACTAAATATATAGCCTTCTTCATCCTTAATTCTATGCAGTACTGATTAATGGTTACCCCATAGTATTTCTTGAAAAGCCGTTGTAAATCCGTAGTATTCATTCCGATTAAACGTGAGGCCTGATGTAAATCAGGAGGAGCATTAAACTGCTCATCTAATACGGATTTTAGGATGGAAATCTGATGCTGTTTCTTATTTTTCTGGATTTGAAGAGTGGGATCACTTAAGTATTCCAGTAGCTGGTAACCATATCTTATGAGTTCCCCTTCAAGACGTAAGGAGCTGAAATTCTGGGTAAATTGGAAAGATAAAAGCTTATCTAGGCTCTGTCTAATAGGAGGAAGGCTGTCAATAGAATCTATTTTCTTTTGGATCTGGTCAACACAGATATGGTCAAAATAATGTTGAGGAATAAAGGCGCTGACTGCATTAACTTTATCCATTTCCCATTGATAGACGGCCTCATTACTCAGAAAAGACGAGCGACAATCTATTGAAGCCCTAACTCTAATATCAATTAAGTTTTCTACAGGATCAGGAGAATGAAACTCCATTTTTTCATGGAATTCCATATCGCAGCAAATGAAATGAATATCTTTTTTTACGAAAACAGTTATCCAACCATTCCCTATTCCACTAGGAATGCTAGCATGATACACCCCCCATCTTTTGGTGAAATTCAGGCCATACTTCTGATAAAGGCCCTTCATGAACTCCATAGGGTTAGTATAGGGTACAGAGAGTTGTCTAAGCAAAATTTAGCTCATTAAGTTTTCCTCTTTAGAAGATACAATTTATCCGTATAAATATTGAAGGATTCTTACTGTTCACTGTATTTCCTAAGGAATGATTTTATTGAATCTATGCCAAATTCCAGGCATTCAAGTGGAATACACTCATCTACCCCATGGATTTTATTGAAAAAATGAAAGTCAGGAGAAAAATTCATCGGTAGGAACCCATAAGTTTGAATGCCAAGTTTAGCAAAATGTCTTGCATCAGTAGAGGCACCAAGCATTAAGGGGATAACCTCTACATCAGGCTCTAAGTCTGCTATGGTATCTGCTAGTAATGGGAATAAGGTCCAATCCACCTTTTGCTGAGGATTCTCTACGTAATTAAGAACAGAAAACTGCTCTCTATTGAGACTAAGGATAGAAGAGAGACTTTCTATAAGTTGTTCTGGTTTTTGACCTGGTAGAAGCCGCCCATCAAGTTCTAAGGTAACTTCCTTAGGGATAACATTTGTCTTGGTACCTGCGCGCAGGGTAGTCACATTCACTGTATTTCCTAATAAGGATGAAAAAA
>JBCDBC010000810.1:0-3463 GCA_039184535.1 Bacteroidota bacterium
TTATGACATACGGGTTGGCCTACTATTCCTTTCCTGATATTCTTTGGAATAGTTAGGAGGAAGAATAATTGATAGAAGTAAGTAAGCGAATACCGGCATAGGACCTGCAGCAAATAAGCCTGCAATAAAAGCAAAGCGCACAAGTGCTGGGGAAACGCCCATATATTCTGCTAGGCCTCCTGCTACTCCAGAAAATACCTTATCCCTTCTGGACCGCATAAGGACCTTCTTACCGTCTACACTTTGAGTAGGTCTAGTTCTGGGGTTAGATCTGGTTCTCGTTCTGGCTCTTCTCCTAACATACTGTGCGCGTGCATCAGAAGCCTCTTTAGCGGCTGTACGAGTTCCTTCTGTCCCATCATTATTGATAGGGATGGGCTTAGTCTTCCGATAGACATTCAAGGTGGGGAAGCTTAGTTCCTTCTGTCTGAATGCTAACTTAAGTGTCTTGTAAAATCCATATCCTAATGCCCCAAAACCCACAACAGGTAAAGCACCCATAAGAAAGCCGGTAAGGTCAGGTGGTAATAGTCCACCCAAAGCACCTGTAATGAACAAGGCAGCCCCTGCTACCAATGCCATCATCCCGGCAAAGGACAACTTATTATTTTGGTCTTTTTCTTCCTCCTCTTCTAACTCCCTGATCTTCTCGATATCATCATACATAAGGGAGGTATCGAATTCATCCAGTGAGGAAGTTCTTCTATATCTTTGTCTGGCCATCTGTAAACTTAATAAATGCGAACTAAATCAATTACGACAAGTTTTCAGTGAAATTCAATCTGAATGTCGATTATGATCGTCATTTCAGGACAGGTTTTTTGCGGTTAACTCCTCAGGTAAACAGAGATATTGCTTACGGAGGGAAAGCGGATCGCATTCTTCCCACAACCACTTAATGAAATCTCTTGGATCCACATCATGAAACGAGTCAAGGCTCAACACTCTCTCTTGTACTTTACGATCAGGTTGCAGTGCTAGTTTCAAAGCTTCTATTTCATTGAAGTAAGAAGGCTGATTATGTCTGACCACCCTATGTATTTTCCGTTTCATGTTCTTCAAGAAATGGTCATTCTTCACCTTCTGGCCTACTGCAGATCTGGGTAAGGTATCTGAATACTGCCTCAAATAGGTTTCCAGCGCAGTAAAGCTTTGAGTAAGTTCCTCACCCAACCTATGGAATTCTGTGTCTTGCCAGATATTTGGCATATAATCCTTATAGAGCTGATGTAAATCCTTTTCCACTTCCGCTAATCCTAATCCCAGCTTTTCCCAAGCCTCCTTCTGGTCCTTTCTGTAAATCAGAGCCGAAAAACGGGGCAATACCAGCGGGAAGTTTACCTTATAGTAATCAAATATTCCCTTCAATTGTAACCAGTAGGATAATTCTCCCCATCCCCCTATATAAGCGAGATTAGGTAAAATCATTTCCTGATATAAAGGTCGTAGGGATACATTGGGGCTAAAATTCTCAGGTTGTGCTTTTGCCTGAGAAAGGAGTTCTTCAGCAGAAAAAGAGAGATCTGTATCGTTAACTGTAAATACATCCTTTTCCGGGATGATTCTCCCCCTGACCTGATCTACCATATAGAAGAGGTTCACCTCACGCGGATGAATCTGAAGGGGATAGCCAGCTTTCTCCATTTCTCCGGAGAATTCAGAGATTACATGATAGCTGTTCTGCTTGCTTAATTCTCCTTCTATGACCTCGGTGAACTGCTGCTTAAGTTCAGGTTCATCCGGATCTAGTAAGACCAACCCATAATCTGCGAAAAGTCTATACATGAATTCCATGAAGGCGGCCTTCATGCTTCTACCAGGCTTATAAGCCTCAGTATAAGCTTTTGCCAGCCTGGGAATAGTAGTAAGAATCTCCTCTGTAAGAAGGTGAGTCCCTACCCTTCCCTGATTAGCGACCTCATAGGCTATTTTCTCACCAAAGGTTCTATAGTAATGGTTGATCTCTTCGAAATCATGGTCTTCTGTATGGACCCAAAATACCGGCACGAACTGGTAGTCAGAATGAAGCTTCTGATAATGCTCTGCCAGTTTTATGACCGTAAGAATTTTGTAAACGGTGTAAAGGGGTCCACCCCACAATACCAGTTGATGCCCGGTAGTAAAAGAAAAGGTATTAGGCTGGAGAAGGGCCTCAATATTCTGTCGGGTTTTCTCGGTAGTAGGTAAATCAGCATGCTGCCTAACCAACACCTTATGAAGGGCTTCCCTGTTTAATGGTTGGGAAGCTTTGTCACGAATGATCTCCTGTATATCGTACTCGTAGGGAGTGTACTTATAGAAGGCCCTTAGGGGCTCAGCATGCGATAGGTAGTCCTCACGAATGTTTCTCTTGGGTATGGATTCCAACTTATGCGCGGGTTTTTAGACGGTTTAACAACCAATCAAGTAAGAACAACAACCCAAATATGGCGACAAATCCGATAATCATGGTAGTAGGTTGCCAAATAATTAGTCCTCCCAGTATTCCCAGCACGGTTCCCAGGTATTGAATATAGAGTAATTGCTCATTGGTTGCTTCCCAGATCATTTTCTCCAGACGGGTCTCATCAAAGTGTTCCATCTGCTTTTGAAGGAGTCCCACGATATCTATCCGATTGATGATATCCAGAAATAGTTGTGTGATCATTTGCTCACTGGCCTTACGGTTTAGTCTTAGAAAGGCCACTAGCCTATCTATGTCCTCATCCAACTTTTCCAATACCTCCACAGCCACTTTGGGGATATCCTTCACTACGTTGGTTATAACACCGTCGTACTCTTCTTTGTTATAGCGCTTATAGGTTTGGAGCAGGAACTTCTTCACCCCAATGTTCATATTCTCCTCAAGACGGCCGTCTATAATCTGGTAAATATCATTCCTGATCTTATCCTGTTGTGCATATTCCTCCAAACCTTCATAGATCAATTTCTTGACCAGGGCCTTCAGTTCTTCATCCTTTAATACACCTATGGTCCCGGAAATCAGGATATCATTGATGCGGGTAATTAGGCCTGACTCTTCCACTTTTTCTCGGATAAGATCCTGGTTTAGGATATGCGTATGCATTCCCTTTGCCAGGGTAAAGATGATTCTATCTTTTTGAGCTGGAATGAGCCCCTGTCCCCAAATAGGTCTTCTCACTACTGGGCGGAACAGCATCCTGATAGCAATATAATTGGTCCCGTATCCTATGAGTCCACTTACGGAAACTATAAACAGCGCATCTATGATCCAGCTGTAGGAAGTGTAAAAGCTTTGAACGCCTTCTACCGGCAGGTTGGATACGGCAAAGCTGGAAGCGAACAGCGCCATACACAGGTATGGACTGATTTTCAGTAGCTCAAGAACGATTTTTTTACGAAAATCAACTGTGTAACTATTAAATGAAGCCGCATCAGAATCAGCATCATTTTTCTGAAATATATCCTGAACCGGGAAGTGTTGTTTTAAGTATGTCTGCAA
>JBCDBC010000811.1:0-3458 GCA_039184535.1 Bacteroidota bacterium
CCAACTGGATCAGTATGAATCCCTACAAAACATTTCTAGTGATGAGCAAAACCTAAAAGATGCTGATCGCATTTTAGGAAATAAGCTCCTCCCGGCCCTGGATGATACCTTGACCATATACGGTATACTCCGGGATCAGGAAACTCAAAAACCGGTAGAAGGGGCTCGAATAGGCTTACCTGATCAACAAACCTTTGTGTTCTCAAATCCGGAAGGTCTTTTTTCCCTGAGAATGGCAAAGGGGAGGCAAAATTTTTGGATTCAGAAACTAGGCTATGAACCTGTGAGAGAAGTGATAGAGGTTTGGGGGCTGGATTCCTTGGAAATTGAGATTAGTGAAGAACCTTATAGCCTAGAAGAAGTCTTGGTACAGGCCAGATCTACTGATGCCAATATACGCACACTGGATGTAGGCCTTACTGAGCTGAGTATAAAGAGTATTAAAGAAATTCCTGCTTTCCTGGGAGAAACTGATTTAGTGAAAAGCCTGATCAGCCTACCTGGGGTTTCTTCAGTAGGAGAAGGGGCCAGTGGCTTTAATGTGAGAGGTGGTGGGGTAGGCCAAAACCTCATCATGATGGATGACGGACTGATCTTTAACTCCAGCCATGCACTTGGATTTTTCTCAGTATTCCATGCGGATGTCATGGAGAAAGTATCTCTCTATAAAGGACATGTCCCTGCCAGGTTTGGGGGACGTAATTCTTCAGTGATGGAAGTGAAGGTAAAGGAGGGAGACCTGGAGAACTTTCACGGAAGTGGAGGAATAGGGCTGTTTGCCTCGCGCTTGCAGTTGGAGGGACCTATTCTCCGAGATAAGCTTTCCTTTAATGTGGGAGGCCGTTTTTCTTACTCAGACTGGTTGCTGGGCTTGGCTAATGATCCTGAAGTAAACAGCAGTAGCGCCTCCTTTAATGACATAAACGCAAAACTGAGTTGGCGACTAAGTGATGAGGCTCGTATATCTGCTTCCTGGTTTCAGTCAGCTGATGAGTTTAGCTTCAGTGATGAGTTTGGCTACGGATGGGAGTCTACTGTGGGGCATCTTGAGTGGAGGCAAATCTTTAGTGATGAGCTGACATCCTTGGTCTCTATTTCTACCGGATCTTACAAAAGTGATCTCTATGAACCTGATGGCCAATCTGCCTTTACCCTCGAGAATGGAATAGATTTCTACAAAGTCAAACCTACTTTCAACTATAATCCCTCTCCAGGGAATAGATTTGAGTTTGGGGCGGAATGGGTAAGGTATGAAATGAGGCCAGAAACCATTAATCCGCGTGGAGAGCAGTCATCTATTCTCTCAAGAACCATAGAGAAAGACCAGGGTAATGAGCTTTCATTCTTCATAGAAGATGAAATAGACATTAATGATCTTTTTGGGATTTCCATAGGACTGAGATATAGCACCTTCCAACAAACCGGACCGGAACTTTCTTATGAGTACGAAGAAAATGCACCCCGAGAAGTATTTAACACGGTAGACTCTGTGTTATTCTCTAGTGGAGATGATGTGCAAAGTTATGGGGGGCTGGAACCCCGTATCTCCTTCAGGTGGTTATTAGATGAGACCAGCAGCTTAAAGCTAAGCTATAATAGAATGCGGCAGTACATTCACTTAATCTCTAATACGACAGCTACCACTCCGGTAGACTTTTGGCAGATAAGTACTCGCTACATTCCCCCAACCCTGTCAGATAACTATTCTATAGGCTACTATAGAAATTTTTCCTCTAACCTGTGGGAAACTTCTCTGGAAGCCTATTATAGAAGGGGAGAAGATGTGGTGGATTATAAGGATCTTCCAGAGCTTTTATTAAACCCTCAGCTAGAGACTGAAACCTTACCTGTGGAAAGTAGAGCTTATGGGGTAGAACTGAGCATTAAAAAAACGTCCGGTAAGTTGAGAGGATGGATTGCTTATGCTTATGCCAGAACCCAACTAAGAGCTATAGGAGAATTTCCCTCTGAAATCATTAATGAGGGGGAATGGTATGCAGCTAACTGGGAAAAGCCACATCAGCTCAATCTGCTAGCTACCATTCAGGCGAATACCCGAAATACAATTTCCCTGAATTTTACCTATGAAAGCGGTAGGCCAGTAACTGCTCCTGTGGGAAATTACCAAATAGGGAATACCCTCGTTCCGCAGTATTCTTTTAGGAATGCATTCAGGATTCCGGATTATCATAGACTGGACCTTTCATGGACTACTGATAACGGGATTATTAAACGGAGAAAGTTTAAGAGCTCATACACATTTGCTATTTACAATCTGTACGCAAGGAGGAACCCCTTTTCTATTTTCTTTAGAAGAGATGATGGTATTTCCAGGGCTTTCAGGTTGTCTGTGATAGGTACTATGATTCCATCTGTGACTTATAACCTTAGATTTTGAGGAGGATGAAAAAGCTGTTCATAATCAGTTTCTTAGTGGCTACCCTTTGTTTCTTGAATGGATGCATAGAAGCAGTCGAATTAAAAGAGAAAACAGAGAGTAAAAGGGAACTTGTGATCCAAGCTGTGCTATATGCCGGTACAGGGAGGAACATAGTGGAATTGGGCTTTTCGCAAGAACTTGGGATAGTGATTCCTATTCCTGAGGAAGGTGCAGATGTGTCTGTAACTGACCAGCAGGGGAATATCTATTCTTTTGAAGAAGAAAGTTCCGGGACTTATGTATGGGATAACAAGACTAGACCTATACTCGCAGGAGAAGCATTTAAACTGAATGTTAAGACAAAGACTGGAGAAGCCTTCTCTTCAGAAACAGAAACTGTTCCGGGCTACATCCCCGTAAAAAAGATTTATTATGAAGTAAGGCAAGACGAATTCATTAATGAGATAGGAAATCCTCTCACTAAAAACTTTGTAGATGTATTTGTAGATATAGACCTGACTGGGGTAGAGACTACTAGCTTACTGAGGTGGGAGACAAATAATGTATACCTATTCTGGGAAGTAAATAAACCTAAGCCTCCTTGTAGTCCATTTTATACCCCTGATGTATGCTACATATATGATGGGAAAATGCAACCAGAAGAGGTTCTTCTCTTAGATGGAAGAGAAAATGCCAATTCAGAGATTAATAGAATATGGGTAGGAAGAAAGCAGTTAGATTCCACCTTTAACCAATTAAACGGGTTTGAGGTTATTCAACATAGTGTAACCAAATCTTCATTTTCTTATTGGGAAGATGTCTCGAAGGTGGTAAGCCAAGGTGGTAGTATTTTTGATGCTCCACCGGCTGCTGTCAGGGGAAACATATCTAATGTGGATAATCCCCTGGACCAGGTTTTGGGGTCATTTGAGTTAGTCAACTCTGATACGGCACATCTCTTAATTTATAAAACAGATTTGGCTCCGGAGTATATCCCTCCGGTCTATTGTCAACCTCTTTGGTATGATCCCTGTACCTTTTACAGGCCTTGTGATAATTGTTTTGTGATTAAAAATAG
>JBCDBC010000812.1:0-3453 GCA_039184535.1 Bacteroidota bacterium
CGGAGGAGCTCACTTTTTCGGAGGAAAAGGCCTTACTAAAGACAATCAGCTTGGACCTATAGCGGGGGGTATTTCTGGTGCATATCACGTACACAGAATGGCTGAAGCGTATGGAGTTACCGTAATCCTTCATACTGACCATGCTGCCAAGAAGCTTCTCCCATGGATCGACGGGCTCTTAGATGAAGGAGAAAAGCACTTTGAGCAGTACGGAAAGCCGCTTTACAGTTCTCACATGCTAGACCTTTCTGAGGAACCGATTGAAGAAAACCTGGACATTTCTGTGGAGTACTTCAAAAGAATGAATGCCATAGGAATGACCATAGAAATAGAACTGGGGGTAACGGGTGGAGAAGAAGATGGAGTAGATAATACTGACATCGACAATTCTAAGCTGTACACTCAGCCTTCTGAAGTAGCCTACTCTTATGAGAGACTGAAAAAAATCAGTGATAGATTTACAGTAGCTGCTGCCTTCGGAAACGTACACGGGGTATACAAGCCTGGTAACGTACAGCTTACCCCTATCATCCTGAAAAATTCTCAGGAGTTCATCCAGGAGAAATATAGCACAGGATATAATCCTATCAACTTCGTATTTCACGGTGGTTCCGGTTCTACTCGTGAGGAGATCCGTGAAGCTATCAGCTACGGTGCGGTGAAAATGAACATTGACACTGACCAGCAGTGGGCATTCTGGAATGGGGTTCGTGATTACGAAGCTGCCAACAGAGGCTACCTACAGACTCAGATTGGAAACCCGGACGGAGATGATATTCCTAACAAGAAGAAGTATGATCCACGTGTATGGCTACGTGAAGGAGAGAAGACCTTCATCAAGCGTTTGACTCAAGCCTTTGAGGACCTGAACGCTATTGGTGTACATGATTTGTAGGATCCATAAAAGCATAGCTTTAGACAAGGCCACCCTCTTTCGGGTGGCCTTTGTGCTTCCTATAAATCTAAGCATTGGGTATATCGTCCAGACTGTAATAAACAGGAAGGCCTCTTTCTTTAGCAATTTTGACATCATTGTCGGCACCAGTAGAAGCGCCTTCCAGTCTTAAGACTGCATCACATTTCTCCAGAAGTTTATGGGCTACCGGGTACTGAATCTCCTGCCATATTTCATCGCCTGGCTTCTTGTACTTTGCCAACTTCAGTAGAGGTAAGGCCACCCACTCTCCTATCATGGGCAGGTGCCCTTTTCTGAAAAGTGGCAAAGCCACAGATTCCAGAAATTCCAGGTTTTTCTTCATGAGGGCAGGATCATCATTGGTTCCGGAACGATAAGGACCAGCAATTAAAATCATCATGTCTTTTTCTTTTTTCTTCAAGCACGCCAAACGGGAAAGTAAAACTCTTAAGGTACCTTAAGAAATCACTTTTGGGCCCTGATAGCACTTAGGAATTCAGGCGTAATGCCTAGATAAGAAGCTATTTGCTTCTGAGTGACATGAGGAACTATTTGGGGATACTTTTCCAGAAATTGGTAATAGCGTTCTTCTGCAGACTGAGAGAGATTTTGAATTACCCTAAGCTGTTCCCGTATGTAGGCATTTTGCATGAGTTTCCTGAACCAGCGTTCCAGCTTTGGGATGTCTATAAGTAAAGTATCCAGCCGCTCTTTGGATAGACATAAGACCTGACTAGGGGCCACTGCCTGTATACTGACCATGGCAGGAAGCTGATTCGTAAAGCAGTACATATCCGTAATCCACCAATCCTTCACCGCAAACATGACAGTGGTTTCCTTGCCTTCCGGATTCAGGAAGTAGGCCCTTAAAATCCCCTCATTCACAAAATGGATATATCTACAGGTATTCCCCTGCTGGAGTAAAAACTCCTTCCTTTTCAGCAGGGTAACATTGAACTGACTGGTGAGAAAAGCCTCTTCCTCCTCATCTAGGGATACATGCTTATAGATATGAGAAAGAATGGCTTGGTACATATCCACAATTTACACCAAAGCAGGAATTTTTTATCTTCTACTGACATAGGATTGTCACCTTCACCTCTTAGTTTCCCGAAATGCATACCACCAACTATTTCAACGCATTCATAGAAGTGGCAGAAGATTGTCCTGCTGAGCAGGCAATAGTCCCTCCTGTAAGAGGAGAAAAGAAAAGCATAGCCAACCTTCAGTTCGACATGCTTATCAACCATCCTTATGAATTCACCTCAGATGAGATCTTTTTCAAGATACACGCATTGAGAAAGGAAATCCCTCAATCAGAGCTGGCAGAAGCCCGACAAGCCTTCTTTTCCAAGGGGCAACCTTGCTTCCGAGCCTCTCCTCTACCTAAGCGTTACGGCTGGGGCGTACACAGTAATGCAGAAGGAAAAGTGGCTATTTATGGGATTGATTCAGCCGAATATCAGCAGTTTTTGCAGGATGGAAGTATAGAAAAAACTAAGGCGATGCGGTCTAGTAGAAAGAAGTAGAATAAACCAAAATCCTTTATTCTAATAGTTTTCTCTGTCTTATACTATTGATACCAATTACTGTAAGGGACCCTTCAAATTCGTTTTTTAACTCTTGAACAACCTTTACTACGTATTTTCCTTTATCCTCGCTCAACCATCCGCTTAGTCTAACAAGGATAATTCTTTAGCCGCCATTTTTAATCGAAATACAAGCTCCCCAAAGTCCTTATCTTCAGTTATCAATAATGCATTATCGTCATTCGCCAAACTTAGAACCTCACTATCAGGTATCCCTGGTGAAATTTCTTTTATATCCTTTACTTGAAATCCAGCTATTCTGAGGCGCTTGACAATTTTTCCGTCAACACTTTCATCAGCAAGAAAAACCATTCATCGGGTAATTATGAGGCAAGAGAAATAGTTGTTTCATTTCTTACAGCATCTGCAGCAAAAGCTAAACAGGCGAAAATACTCTCTTTGTCTATATGAGGATACGCGTCTAACAACTGCTGAGGAGATTCACCAAAAGATAACTTCTCTAAAATTAAATCTACCGGAACACGAGTCCCCTTAAGTACAGGTTTCCCAAACAAGATTTTAGGATCTGAGCTAATAAATTCTCTCCAGTTCATGCTAAAGTGTTTACCCTAATGTACGTAAGAATTAAAACATGTTTAAACTATTCCGGATAAACTTATTAATCAAAGGAGAACCAACATAACCAATGATAATAATTCAGTTACTTGTTTTCTTAAGCAGAATTAGCTTGTATTAGTACTCATTCAACCACCTAACTCCTTACTATTTATGTACAAACTATCTGTTGTCATAGGATGTATTTGCTTACTGTTGGTGAGCTGTGTAGAAAAAACAGCACCAGCAACAGAAGAAGCTCAAGAAATAAGCCAGGCTGAACCCATGGAAGAAAAAGTAGTCAGACATGTCGTGATCTTCAAGTTTAAGGATGAAGCTCCAGCAGAAGAAGTAGAAATGATCCACCAGTCCTTTTTAGCATTAGAAGAAAGC